>DASVVD010000959.1:0-19937 GCA_036386715.1 Pseudoduganella sp. | reverse complement strand
GTCAAGGCGCAGATCCATGCTGGCGGTCGCGGCAAGGGCGGCGGCGTTAAGGTTGCCAAGTCGCTCGAGCAGGTGCGTGAGTACGCCGAGCAGATCATGGGCATGCAGCTGATCACCCACCAGACCAGCCCGGAAGGCCAGAAAGTGCGCCGCCTGCTGATCGAAGAAGGCGCCGACATCAAGAAGGAACTGTACGTTTCGCTGGTGACCGACCGCGTTTCGCAGCGCGTGGTGCTGATGGCCTCCTCCGAAGGCGGCATGGACATCGAGGAAGTCGCCGAGTCCCACCCTGAAAAAATCCACAACGTGATCATCGATCCGGCCGTGGGCCTGACCGATGCGGATGCCGACGACGTCGCCCGCAAGATCGGCGTGCCGGAAGCCTCGATCGCCGATGCGCGCGCCAACCTGCAAGGCCTGTACAAAGCCTACTGGGAAACCGACGCTTCGCTGGCTGAAATCAACCCGCTGATCCTGACCGGCAACGGTAAAGTGATCGCGCTGGACGCCAAGTTCAACTTCGACGCGAACGCGCTGTACCGCCGTCCTGAAATCGTGGCTTACCGCGACCTGGACGAAGAAGATCCAGCCGAAGTCGAAGCATCGAAGTTCGACCTGGCCTACATCTCCCTGGACGGCAATATCGGCTGCCTGGTGAACGGCGCCGGCCTGGCCATGGCCACGATGGACACGATCAAGCTGTTCGGCGGCGAGCCGGCCAACTTCCTGGACGTGGGCGGTGGTGCAACGGCCGAGAAAGTGACCGAAGCATTCAAGATCATGCTGAAGAACCCGGACCTGAAAGCGATCCTGGTGAACATCTTCGGCGGCATCATGCGTTGCGACGTGATCGCCGAAGGCGTGATCACGGCATCGAAAGCGGTTTCCCTGCAGGTTCCACTGGTCGTGCGCATGAAGGGCACGAACGAAGACCTGGGCAAGAAGATGCTGGCCGACTCCGGCCTGCCGATCATCGCCGCCGACACCATGGAAGACGCAGCGAAGAGCGTTGTTGCCGCTGCTGCCGGTCAAGCTTAATTAAGGAACGAATATGTCTATTCTGATCAACAAAGACACCAAAGTCATCACCCAGGGCATCACCGGCAAGACCGGCCAGTTCCACACCCGCATGTGCCGCGACTACGCGAACGGCAAGGAAGCCTTCGTGGCTGGCGTGAACCCGAAGAAAGCCGGCGAAGATTTCGAAGGCATTCCAATTTTCGGTTCCGTGAAAGAAGCGGCATCGGAAACCGGTGCCACCGTTTCCGTGATCTACGTGCCGCCTGCCGGCGCCGCCGCCGCGATCTGGGAAGCCGTTGAAGCCGAGCTGGAACTGGCGATTTGCATCACCGAAGGCATTCCTGTCCGCGACATGATGGAAATCAAGGATCGCATGGCCAAAGCCGGTTCCAAGACCCTGCTGCTGGGCCCGAACTGCCCAGGCCTGATCACGCCGGACGAAATCAAGATCGGCATCATGCCGGGTCACATCCACCGTAAAGGCCGCATCGGCGTCGTGTCCCGTTCGGGCACGCTGACGTACGAAGCGGTTGGCCAGCTGACCGCGCTGGGCCTGGGCCAGTCGTCGGCAGTCGGCATCGGCGGCGACCCGATCAACGGCCTGAAGCACATCGACGTGATGCGCATGTTCAACGACGATCCTGATACCGACGCGGTCATCATGATCGGCGAAATCGGCGGTCCTGACGAAGCCAACGCTGCACGCTGGATCAAGGACAACATGAAGAAGCCGGTGGTCGGCTTCATCGCCGGTGTTACCGCTCCTCCGGGCAAGCGCATGGGCCACGCCGGCGCGCTGATCTCCGGCGGCGACGATACCGCCGATGCCAAGCTGGCAATCATGGAAGCCTGCGGCATCACCGTGACGAAGAACCCGTCCGAGATGGCCCGCCTGCTGAAGGCAATGCTGTAATTTAAGCAATCTGCCTGATAATGACGGGGGCTTCGGCCCCCGTTTTTTATTGGCGAACCGATTTTTTGGAGGCGATGCGTTGGCGAAGATCCTGATATCCCGCGATGGCGTACTGGAAAAAACCGTGCAGCTCACGAAGGAGCGCATGACGATCGGCCGTCACCGCCACAATGACATCGTGCTCGAGCACCAGACCGTCAGCGGCGAACACGCGGCGATCACCACCATCCTAGACGACTCGTTCCTCGAAGACCTGTATTCCACCAACGGCACCTTCGTCAACGGCCACCGCGTGGGCAGGCACTTCCTGCAGCATGGCGACACCATCAAGCTGGCCAAGTACCGGATCGCCTTCGTGGCCGACGGCATCCGCCCGATCAGCGGCATCCCGTCCACGCCCGTTACGCTGCCCCCGGCCTGTATCGAAGTGCTCAATGGCAGCAATGCCGGGCGTCGGCTGGAACTGAACAAGCCGCAAACCAGCCTTGGCCGCACCGGCGTGCAGGTGGTGGTGATCACCCGCACCGAGGCCGGCTACGCCGCGCTGCACACCGAAGGCGATCGCACCCCTCTATTGAATGGCGGTCCGCTCGGCAAGCTGCCGCAGGCACTGGCGGACGGCGACGTGCTGGACCTCTCCGGCACGCAGATGGCATTCCGGCTGGGTTGACAAAAATCGTCAGCTGACGATTTTTGCGCCGGTCTTGTGACAATTTCCGGAAGCCGGGCTGACGAAAAATGTCAGTATGCATGCCTATAAGGCACGCTTTCGGCTGTTTTCGACACCTGATGGACGAAAACAACGCTGGCACGCGTATTGCTCTATATCAAGCATACCAACCCCGTTCTGTTATCTACTTGAAGGAGCCTCACCATGAAATCCATGAACCAGAAAGCCCAAGCCGGTTTCACCCTGATCGAACTGATGATCGTCGTTGCCATCATCGGTATCCTGGCTGCCGTGGCGATTCCTGCTTACACCGACTACACGATCAAGGCAAAGATGGGCAATGCCCTGGCATCGGCCGGCCCGCTGAAGACGGCCGTTGGCCTGTGCATCCAGGAGAACGGTAACGATGCGACCGTTTGCAACACGGCCAATACTGCCAACGGCCCATCCCTGCCAGCCTTCACGCCGACCAAGGAAGTTTCCGGCGCCACCATCACCGGCAGCGGCGTGATCACCCTGACCACGCGTGATATCGGTACGGGCGCCAACGGTAATGTCGTCATGACCCCGACCCCGCCGGCTGCCGGTGGCAGCGCCGTAACCTGGGCCAATTCCTACGATGCAGCAACCATCACGAATACGGCTGCACAAGGCCTGATCAAGAAGAACAATCTCTGATTGATCTGAGTTGAATAAAGAACCGGGCCAAGTGCCCGGTTTTTTATTGCCTGTACGTTAGAAGATGGGCCATTTACTGCCTACTGGCGCAGGCTCAGCTCGTCGCCGACCAATCGCCGCTCTTCCCGCCATGCTTCTCGCGCACGCGGATCTCCGTCATCACCATCCCCCGGTCGACCGCCTTGCACATGTCATACACCGTCAGCAGCCCCACCTGCACGGCGGTCAGCGCCTCCATCTCGACCCCGGTCTTGCCGTAAGTTTCCACCTGGGCCCGGCAATGCACCGATGAGGCAGCTTCGTCCGTCTCGAAATCCACGGTCACGCGGGTGAGCGCGAGCGGATGGCACAGCGGCACCAGGTCGCTGGTGCGCTTGGCGCCCATGATGGCGGCGATACGGGCAATGCCGAGTACATCCCCCTTCTTCGCGGTTCCCGATAGAATGATGGCCAGCGTTTCCGGTTTCATCCGGATACTGCCGGTGGCAACGGCGATGCGGTGGGTTTCGGCCTTGGCGCCGACGTCGACCATATGGGCCTGGCCGGTGGTATCGAAGTGGGTAAGCTCGTGATTAGATTCGTGGGTGATCTCGGACATGTGGACAACACTGAGTTACTGGATGAAAAGGTATCATAGCACCGTGAACGCCACCCGATTTTCCCGCCGATCCCCAGGCCGGTCTCCTCGCCGGTCTCCTCTCAAACTACTGCTGTCGCTTGCCGTTTCGCTTGCCGTTTCCGCATCGGCGATACCGGTGCAGGCCCAGTCGCCCACCAACGTGCCCAGCCTGCCGAGCCTGGGCGATACCTCGCGCGAGGCGCTGTCGCCGGTTATCGAGCGCAAGCTGGGCGAGGAGATCATGCGCGATATCCGCTTCAACCGCGATTATCTCGAGGATCCGCCGATCATCGAATACCTGAACAACCTCGGCAACACGCTGGTCACGGCGCGGCCGGGCGCGCGCGGCGAAGCGAACTACGATTACTTCTTCTTCTGCGTGCGCGACCCGATGCTGAACGCGTTCGCGCTGCCGGGCGGCTTCATCGGCGTGCACTCGGCGCTGCTGCTGGCCGCGCAGTCCGAATCCGAGCTGGCATCGGTGCTATCGCACGAGATCGGCCACGTGGCGCAGCGCCACATCGCCCGCCAGCTGGGCGAGCAGAAAACCGATATGCTGATTCCGCTGGCGGCAATGATCCTGGCGGCGCTGGTCGCCAAGGACAGCCCCGACGCGGCCATGGGCGTGATGATGGGCGGGCAGGGCGTGGCGATCCAGCGCCAGCTCAATTTCGGCCGCGAGGCCGAGCGCGAGGCGGACCGGGTGGGCTTCCAGATCATGGGCGCGGCCGGCTACGAGACCAATGGCATGGTGGCGTTCTTCCAGCGCATGCAGAATGCCACGAAGATGTACGACACCTCGATGCCATGGCTGATGAGCCACCCGCTGACGACCGAGCGGATCGCCGATATCCAGGCGCGCATCCGCGAGCAGCCTTACCGGCAGCGCATCGATGCGCTGGACTTCTTCATCGTGCGCTCGCGTGCCCGCGTGCTGCAGGATCCGTCCAACAAGGGCTATGCCATGGCCGAGGAGTTCTTCCGCAACCAGATGGCGCAGCAAAGCCGCCACGAGATCGCGGCCGGCCAGTACGGCATGGCGTTCCTGGCGTTGAAGCGCGACGACCATGCCGGCGCGCAGGTCTGGCTCGACAAGGCCAAAGCGACGATCGAGCGCCCGCCGGCGGCCGGTGCGTTCAGTTCACCGCTGCCGAAGGGCGTGGCGGAAAGCATCCTCGCCTACACCTCGCTGGAGATCAAGGTCGACCAGGAAAACAAGCCCGATATCATGGCGCAGGCGATCAGGGAAGGGCTCGAAGCGCATGCGAAATACCCGCTATCGCGCGGCATCGTCTGGCAATATGCCGACGCGCTGATCAAGGGCGGCAAACCGGAGGAGGCCGAGCGTTTCCTGCGCGACCAGCTGCGGCAGTACCGCAGCGAGGCCGAACTGCAGGACCTGCTGGCGCAGGCCTATTCGAAAATGGGCAAGCTCGCGCTGCAGCACATTGCGCTCGCCGAGTCGTATGCGCTGCTGGGCGGCACGATGGCCGCGCTCGACCAGCTGCAACTGGCGCGCAAGGCGCCTGATGCGTCGTTCTACGAACAGGCCGTGATCGATGCGCGCGAGCGCGAATGGCAGGCCAAGCGGCGCGAGGCGATGGGAGAAAAGGGCAAGGACAAGGATTTCGGCACCGCTTCGTTCCGCGTCAGTGCCAGCGCCGGGAATAACGCAGGCAGCGGCAAGGACGATCCGTTCGGCCGCAACGATGCCAGGAACAAGCCCGAGAGCGGGGACTGCGCCGACATCAGCCGGCCGGCGTGGGGTCTTTCCGGAAGCCGAAGCGATCCGCTGCTTCGCCGCGACCAATCTTCTGCAGCGGCACTGAACTGCCGCTGATCTTCAATGCCGGGGCGGCCGGCGCGCCGCCTTCCAGCCAGGCCAGCAGCGCTTCGTCGCCCAGCGGCCTGCCATCCGATTCGAGCGCGGCGATGGCCTGGGCCACATCGCGGTCATCGAGCTGGGCGACGATGTCGCCGGCCTGCAGGATCAGCTCCCCCGCTTCGGTCATGAAGGCCGCTTCGATGTTTTCCATCGGCGCGCCGGTGTGCAGCACGAAGCCGTGTGCGGGGTCCGTGCGCGCGACGAACGGCGTGGTTTCCAGCGCCACGAACACGCGCTGCGGGCCGTTCTGGAAATACCAGTTGCCCACGTCGTCGCGCTGGTAGTTGCGCGCGATGAAGCCGACCAGTGCGGCATTCGTCAATTTGTCGCCTGGCAAGGCGTGGCGCTGCGCATGTTCATCGCGCATGCGCCAGTTACCGCGCGCGTCGAGTGCCAGCCAGCCGTAGCAGTACGGCACGTCCGGCCATTTGGCCATTGCCTGTTTTACGATGTCATCCATGGCCGCAGCTTCTCATAACGGTGTCGTTTGCGGCGCGCCGATGCCGCGACCCCCTTCGAGGAAATGCAGCATCCGGCGCGGCAGCCACGACAGCGTGCCGGGCAGCCGGCCCGTCGCGAAGCCCACGTGGCCGCCTTCTTCCGGATAATCCAGCACCACGTGCGGCGACGCATGGCGCGGCAGGTAAATGCCCGGCAGGAACGGGTCGTTCCGCGCGTTCAGCACCAGGGTGGGCACGGTGATATCGGCCAGCACGTGCTTGGCGCTGGCGCGGTTCCAGTAATCGTCGGTGTCGCGGTAGCCATGCAGCGGTGCGGTCACCACGTTGTCGAAGGTATAGAGGTCGTTTGCCGCCTGCAGCGCGTCCAGGTCGAACAGGCCGGGGAAGTGCTGCAGCTTGGCGGCGCATTTCGGCTTCAGGGTCTGCAGGAACATGCGCTGGTAGAGGCGGCTGAAGCCGCGGCCCAGGGCTTCGCCGCCGCGCGCCAGGTCCAGCGGCGCGGAAACGGCCACGGCCGCGTCGACGAATTCGGCCGCATGCTGCGATTCGCCCAGCCAGCGCAGCAAGGCGTTGCCGCCCAGCGAAACGCCGCAGGCGTAGAACTTGCCGGTGGCGCGCGGGTGCAGGCGGCGCAGCACCCAGTCGACTTCGGCTGCGTCACCCGAGTGGTAGAAGCGGGGGGCCAGGTTGGCCTCGCCCGAACAGCCGCGAAAGTGGGGAATCGCGCCGGACCAGCCGCGGTCGATCAACTCCTTGCCGAGCGAGCGGCAGTAGTGACTGTCCGACGAGCCCTCGAGGCCGTGGAACAGCACCACGAACGGCTGGCCCGGTGCGCCGTCGACGAAATCGACATCGATGAAATCGCCATCCGGCGTGGTCCAGCGCTCGCGGCGAAACGGCACCACCGGCTTGGCAATGCCTATGGCGGGGTAGATCGTCTGGAAGTGGCCGTTGGGCAGCCAGAGAGGGGCGGGGTAGTGCATCAGGTTGGGAAACCCGGGACAGTCCCCTGTTTCCAGGAAAGTTTCTTGAAAACAGGGGACTGTCCCGGGTTTTTTTTAATGCAGCACCTGGCTGGCCGCCTCGTCCGGCACGGCGCCGGGTGCGACCGACACGTGGTGCGCGGTGATCCGCCAGCCTTTCGGCGTTTTCAGGTAGACGTTGGTGGCCACCAGGTGGGCGGGCTCGCCGGTGGCGGCGGTGGTGCCTTCGACCACGGTGTGCACCGCGCTCATCAGGTTGTGCATTTCATGCAGCTGGGAGGGCAGGATGTGCAGGCCGCCGTGTTCGAGCAATTGTTCCCACGAGGCGCGGATCGCGCGATGGCCGATCAGCCGGGCACCGTTCGGGTGGATGCAGAGGATTTCCTCGTCATCCGCCCACAGCGCCATCAGCGCGTCCACGTCGGCCCGGTTCAGCGCGTCATAAAAAGCCGCTTCGACCTCGGTCGGGCTGCCGTTGTGCTGCTTCTTCTTCATGACGCCTCCGCCCCCGTAACATAAATGTGACGAAATCGGCTCAAGACAAGGCGTAAATGGGCGCAAGGCTCAATGCCTTGTGCCCATTTGCAACGCAGTATTGGGGCGATTCCCGTCATATTTTAATGGTGACCGGCGACCGTGCCTGCCGCCAGGCGGTACGTGGTGCCGCAGTATGGGCACTTCGCTTCACCGTTCCTGGCGAAATCCAGGAACACGCGGGGGTGCGAGGACCACAGCGGCATGGCCGGGTTCGGGCAAAATGCCGGCAGGTCCTTACCTTGGAGTTCGACTGGCGTGGTGGCTTGGGTCATCTTCTGGTGCTCCGGATTCAAAAAGCACGATTCTAACGGATTCGGGGCCCATGCAAGAATGCCAGTACAATGGCGCGCTCATTCCCGACACAAAAAAGCCCAGGCCGCTCACTGGGAGCCTGTGCGGTAGAAGGCAGTTCGGCCCAAACTGCCGAGAAATCGGTATCGTTGGCGCTACGGGCTGCACCAATAGCTGGATATTGGCTTGCCCGTACACCCGCCGCTCCCGGTTTTCGACAGTTTTGGCTCGAACCCGGCTCGAACCCGGCTCGAACCCGGCTCGAACCCTTCTACCGCGCAGACTCCTGCTTTGCGATATGTGGCAAGCACACCACATGCGCGACCAAGACTTTGCCACCCATGATGCAGCCGCCTGGCGCGACGGTTTCCGCACCGGCCTGCCGACGCTGTTCGGCATTGCCGCCTGGGGCCTCGTCGTCGGCGTGGCCATGATCAAGTCCGGCCTGACGGTGCCCCAGGCGCTGGGCATGACGCTGCTGGTGTTCGCCGGTTCCGCCCAGCTTGCCGCACTGCCGCTGATCGCCGCCAATGCGCCGATCTGGGTGATTTTCGTGACCGCCCTCGTCATCAACCTGCGCTTTGTGATCTTCTCGGTGCTGCTCGCCCCCCATTTTGCCGCGCTGCCCTGGCACAAGCGCCTGGGCCTGGGCTTCGTGTCGGGCGATATTTCCGTGGCCTTGTACCTGCAGCGCTACCCGGACCCCACGCCCGCGCCAGGCAAGGTCTCGTTCCTGAAGGGCCTGCTGTATCCGAATTGCGCGGCCTGGCAGATCGGCTCCATCACCGGGATTTTCCTCGGCAATGCCGTGCCCACTGAATGGGGGCTGGGATTTGCCGGCACGCTGGCGATCGTCTGCATCCTGGTGCCCATGGTATCCGGCAGGCCGGCGCTGTGCGGCGTGCTGGTGGCCGCCGCCGTGTCCGTGCTGGCGGCCGGCCTGCCGTATAAACTGGGTTTGCTGGCCGCCGTGGTGGTGGGGATGGCGACAGCGATGATCGTCGAGGAAACCGGCGACAAGATCCGCGCCAGGCGCAAGGAAAACGGCAAGGCCAACCATGTCTGATCTCGCCATGTCTGATCTCGATATCTGGATCGTCATCGTCTCGCTGGCAATCGCCACCGCGATCACCCGCAGCGGCTTCTGGCTGGTGGGCCACAAGGTCACGATCCCGCGGCGCGTGCAGGAAATGCTGCGCTATGCGCCGTCGTGCGCGCTGGCCGCGATCATCGCCCCGGACCTGCTGCTGGACGGCGGCATCGTTCACCTGGAACTGGGCAATGCCAAACTGATCGCCGGCATCGCCTCGGTTGCCTGGTTCGCCTGGCGCCGCCGCATGCTCGAGACGATCGTGTTCGGCATGCTGTTCTTTACCGCCATAAGGTTGTTACATTTATACCAATAAGGCCGGAGCCTTGCGCCCATGCGGTAAAATAGTGATCTTTCTACCACTTGGCCCTTCCGAACCATGTCCTTCATTCGTCTCCAGGATCTGATCGCGCAAAACGCGCTGCAAGGCAAGCGGGTGTTCATCCGCGCCGACCTCAACGTGCCGCAGGATGATGCCGGCAATATCACCGAAGATACGCGCATCCGCGCCTCCGTGCCGGCCATCCAGGCCGCACTGCGGGCCGGCGCGAAGGTCATGGTCACGTCCCACCTGGGCCGCCCCACCGAAGGCGAGTTCAAGGCCGAAGACAGCCTGGCGCCGGTCGCCGCGCGCCTGGCCGAGCTGCTCGGCCAGCCGGTCGAACTGAAACAGGACTGGGTCGACGGCGCCGGTCTCGACACCCTGCAGGAAGGCCAGGTCGTGCTGCTGGAAAACGTGCGCGTCAACAAGGGCGAAAAGAAAAACGCCGACGAACTGGCGCAGAAAATGGCGAAGTTGTGCGACGTGTATGTGAACGACGCCTTCGGCACCGCCCACCGCGCCGAAGCTTCCACGCACGGCATCGCCAAGTTCGCGCCAGTGGCCGCCGCCGGCCCGCTGCTGGCCGCCGAACTCGATGCGCTGGGCAAGGCGCTGGGCGCGCCGGCCCGGCCGCTGCTGGCGATCGTTGCCGGCTCCAAGGTGTCGAGCAAGCTCTCCATCCTGAAATCGCTGGCCGACAAGGTCGACAACCTGATCGTCGGTGGCGGCATCGCCAACACCTTCATGCTGGCCGCCGGCCTGAAGATCGGCAAGTCGCTGGCCGAGGCCGACCTGGTGGAGGAAGCCAGGGCCATCATCGAACTGATGGCCAAGCGTGGCGCCCAGGTGCCGATTCCGGTGGATGTCGTGTGCGCCAAGGAGTTCTCGCCGACCGCCGCCGCCACCGTCAAGGACGTTGCGGACGTGGCCGATGACGACATGATCCTCGATATCGGCCCGAAAACGGCCCAGCTGCTGGCCGAACAGATCGCCGTGGCCGGCACGATCGTGTGGAACGGCCCGGTGGGCGTGTTCGAGTTCGACCAGTTCGGCGAAGGCACCAGGACGCTGGCGCTGGCAATTGCCGGTTCGAAAGCATTCTCGATTGCCGGCGGTGGTGATACGCTGGCGGCGATTGCAAAATACGCCATTACCGATAAAATCGGTTATATCTCTACCGGCGGTGGCGCCTTCCTGGAATTCCTCGAAGGCAAAACGCTTCCGGCAGTGGATATCCTGGCGCAGCGTAGCGCTACCTGACGAAAAGCGCAGCGCACAGTCGCTGCGCTTTTCTCTTGGAACGACCGAACGTAACAACGACGTAACGAGCAGTACTTAACGACCCGCATTTTAACGTCCGCATTTTAACGTCCTACTTCGAGGAACCCTCAATGTCCCGTGGCACTAAAATCGTTGCAACCATCGGCCCCGCTTCCACCGACCTGAACGTTCTGATCCGGATGATCCGGGCAGGCGTGGACGTGGTGCGGCTGAACTTCTCGCACGGCAAGGCCCAGGATCACATCGACCGCGCCAACCTCGTGCGGCAGGCAGCGGCGGAGTGCGGACGGGAAGTGGCGATCATGGCCGACATGCAGGGTCCCAAGATCCGCGTCGGCAAGTTCGAGGGTGGCAAGATCGACCTGGCCAACGGCGACAAGTTCATCCTCGATGCGAAATGGGGCGAGAACGGCGAGCTGGGCAACCAGGAACGGGTCGGCCTCGACTACAAGAACCTGCCGAACGACCTGCGCGCCGGCGATCACCTGCTGCTGAACGACGGCCTGATCGTGCTGGTCGTGGACAGGATCGCCGGCCACGAGATCTACACCACGGTGAAGATCGGCGGCGAGCTGTCCAACAACAAGGGCATCAACCGCCAGGGCGGCGGCCTGACGGCGCCGGCGCTGACGGCGAAGGACATGGAAGACATCAAGACCGCGATGAGCTTCCAGGCCGATTACCTGGCCATCTCGTTCCCGAAAAATGCCACCGACATGTCGATGGCGCGCCAGCTGGCCAATATCGCCGGCGAGCCGTATAACCACAAGCCGCAGATGATCGCCAAGATCGAGCGCGCGGAAGCCATTCCCGCCCTGCAGGAAATCCTCAACGCCTCCGACGGCATCATGGTGGCCCGTGGCGACCTGGCCGTCGAAGTGGGCAACGCCGCCGTGCCCGCGCTGCAGAAGCGCATGATCCGCATGGCACGCGAATCGAACAAGTTCGCCATCACTGCCACGCAGATGATGGAATCGATGATCTTCAATGCCGTGCCGACCCGCGCCGAAGTGTCCGACGTGGCCAACGCCGTGCTGGATGGTACCGATGCGGTGATGACGTCCGCCGAAACCGCCTCCGGCCGCTACCCGGTCGAGACCGTCGAGATGATGGCCGCCGTGTGCGTGGATGCCGAGCAGTCCGAATACAACAAGCTCGATGCCGATTTCCTCAACGTGCGCTTTACCCGCATCGACCAGTCGATCGCCTACGGCGCGCTGTTCACCGCGCACCACCTGCGCGTGAAGGCGATCGTGGCGCTGACCGAATCGGGCTCCACGCCGCTGTGGATGAGCCGCCACAACATCGACACGCCGATCTTCGCGCTGACGCCGAGCGTGCTCACGCAGCGCAAGGTATCGATCTACCGCAACGTGCGCGCGCATTACCTGCTGCAGCAGGGTTCCAGCAGCGAAGTATTGAAACAGGCCGAGGATCTGCTGGTCGAATACGGTATCGCCAAGAAGGGCGACATGATCGTCGTGACCTGGGGCGAGCCGATGGGCCAGGTCGGCGGCACGAATGCACTGAAGATCGTCAAGGTAGGAGAACTCTCCTAGAGAATTCAGGGGAGACGCCAGGTCGCAAGCAGGATTACCCAAGCGGGATGCCGCAACGACCTCCCGTCTCTCCGCACAGGTTTTTATTTGATTGGAGTATTACCATGTCCCTCGTATCCATGCGTCAGTTGCTGGACCATGCCGCCGAAAACGGTTACGGCTTGCCAGCATTTAACGTCAACAACCTGGAGCAGGTTCAGGCCATCATGGCCGCCGCCGACGCTGTCAACAGCCCGGTGATCATGCAGGCTTCGGCCGGCGCCCGCAAATACGCCGGCGAGGCGTTCCTGCGCCACCTGATCGACGCCGCCGTCGAAGCGTATCCGCACATTCCTGTCGTGATGCACCAGGATCACGGCCAGTCGCCGGCCGTGTGCATGGCCGCGATCCGTTCCGGCTTCACGTCCGTGATGATGGACGGTTCGCTCGAAGCGGACGGCAAATCGGTCGCTTCGTATGAATACAACGTGGAAGTGTCGCGTGAAGTGGTCAAGTTCGCGCACTCGATCGGCGTCACGGTCGAAGCGGAACTGGGTGTGCTGGGCTCGCTCGAAACGATGAAGGGCGACAAGGAAGACGGCCACGGCGCCGATGGCACGATGACCCGCGAACAGCTGCTGACGGACGTGGCCCAGGCCGCCGACTTCGTCGAACGCACCCAGTGCGACGCCCTGGCGATCGCCATCGGCACCTCGCACGGCGCCTACAAGTTCACCCGCAAGCCTACCGGCGACATCCTGGCGATCGACCGCATCAAGGAAATCCACGCGCGCATCCCGAACACGCACCTGGTGATGCATGGTTCGTCGTCCGTGCCGCAGGAACTGCTGGCGATCATCCGTGAATTCGGCGGCGACATGAAGGAAACCTACGGCGTGCCCGTCGAGGAAATCCAGGAAGGCATCCGCCACGGCGTTCGCAAGATCAACATCGACACCGACATCCGCCTGGCGATGACGGCCGCGATCCGCAAATACCTGTTCCAGAACCCTTCCAAGTTCGATCCGCGCGACTACCTGAAGCCGGCACGCCTGGCGGCCGAGGAAGTCGTGAAGGCCCGTTTCCTGTCGTTCGGCTGCGAAGGCCGGGCGTCGCAAATCAAGCCGATCCCGCTGGAAAAGATGGCGGAACGTTACAAGGCCGGTGAACTGGCCCAGATTGTGAAGTAAAATCCTGTCTTTCGGATCATTCGATCCGGAGACTCTCGATCGGCGGGCGGGAGATTTCTCCTCCCCGCCGGTTTCGCTTTATAGCTCATGATTCGCTAATTGCTCGGCAATTATTCAAGATCGCCCCTATGAAAAGCCTTTACCAGACCTCCATTTCCTCCCTGCCATTGCTCGGCCACGGCAAGGTCCGCGATAACTATGCCGTTGGCGATGACAAGATCCTGATCGTTACCACCGACCGCCTGTCGGCCTTCGACGTGGTGATGAACGAGCCGATTCCCGGCAAGGGCATGGTCCTGAACCAGATGAGCGATTTCTGGTTCGAGAAGCTCGGCCATATCGTGCCGAACCACCTGACCGGCGTGGCGCCGGAATCGGTCGTGGCACCCGAGGAAGTGGAGCAGGTGAAGGGCCGTGCCGTGGTGGCCAAGCGGCTCAAGCCGATCCTGGTGGAAGCCGTGGTGCGTGGCTACATCATCGGTTCGGGCTGGAAGGATTACCAGGCCACCGGCAGCGTGTGCGGCATCGAGCTGCCGGCCGGCCTGCGCCAGGCGGACAAGCTGGCCGAGCCGCTGTTCACGCCGGCCGCCAAGGCCGACTTGGGCGAGCACGATGAAAACATCAGCTTTGCCGAGATGGAAGAACGCATCGGTGCCGAGCTGGCCGCGAAAATGCGCGACATCTCCATCGAACTGTACAAGACCGCCGCCGATTACGCGGCAACGCGCGGCATCATCATCGCCGACACCAAGTTCGAGTTCGGCCTGGACGACAATGGCGTGCTGCACCTGATGGACGAAGTACTGACGGCCGATTCGTCGCGCTTCTGGCCCGCCGATTCGTATGCGCCGGACATGTCGCCGCCGTCGTACGACAAGCAGTTCGTGCGCGATTACCTGGAAACGCTGACCGAATGGAAGAAATCGCCACCGGCCCCCGCGTTGCCGGCCGACGTCATCGAAAAGACCCAGGCGAAATACTTTGAAGCGATCGAACGCCTGACCGGCGAGAAGCTGAAGGTGGACTGATGGCGGAGCAAGCTAAACCCCTGGTCGGCGTGATCATGGGCTCGTCCTCGGACTGGGACGTGATGCAGCATGCCGTATCGATGCTGGAACAGTTCGGCGTGCCGTTCGAGGCGCAGGTGATTTCCGCGCACCGCATGCCGGACGAAATGTTCACTTACGCCGAAACGGCGCGCGCGCGCGGCCTGCGCGCGATCATCGCCGGCGCCGGCGGTGCCGCCCACCTGCCGGGCATGGTGGCCGCCAAGACCATCGTGCCGGTGCTGGGCGTGCCGGTGCCGTCGAAATACCTGCGCGGCGAGGATTCGCTGCTGTCGATCGTGCAGATGCCGAAAGGCGTGCCGGTGTCGACGTTTGCCATCGGCGAGGCGGGTGCCGCCAATGCCGCCCTGACCGCCATCGCCATCATCGCCGCTACCGACGATGCCCTGGCCGCGCAGCTGGAAGCGTTCCGCGCCCAGCAGACGGCCGCCGCGAAAGCCATGATCCTGCCTGTCAATGAGTAATGTGAAGTCTTTGAATACGCCTTTTCTTCCCACCGCGACCCCGGCCGCCTGGCTGGGGGTAATGGGTGGCGGCCAGCTGGGCCGCATGTTTGCGCAAGCGGCCCAGAGCATGGGCTACCACGTGGCGGTGCTGGAACCGGCGGCGGATTGCCCTGCCGGCCAGGTCGCCCAGCAACTGGTCAACGCCGGCTATGAAGATGCCGCCGGCCTCGATGCGCTCGCCGCGCAGTGCGTGGCCGTAACCACCGAATTCGAGAACGTGCCGGCCGACAGCCTGTCGCGCCTGGCGCAATCGGTGTTCGTGGCACCGAATGCCCAGGGCGTCTCGGTGGCCCAGGACCGCGTGGCCGAGAAGGCGTTCTTCGTCGCCTGCGCCGGAAAATCGGGCGTGATGCCGGCACCGCACAAGGTGATCGCCTCGTTCGACGATGTCGACGCGATCGGCGACGAGCTGCTGCCGGGCATCCTGAAAACGGTGCGCATGGGCTACGACGGCAAGGGCCAGGTGCGTGTCAGGACGCGCGAGGAAGTGCGCGCGGCATTCGAGGGCATGGGGCAGGTGACCTGCCTGCTTGAAAAAATGCTGCCGCTGGCCTATGAAATCTCGGTGCTGACGGCGCGCGGCGCGGATGGCGAATCCGTGGTCTACCCGATCGCCGAGAACGTCCACCGCGACGGCATCCTGTTCACCACCACCGTGCCGGGGCCGAACGTGTCGGGCGATAGCGCTCGCAAGGCGCAGGACGCGGCACGGGTGATCGTGGCCGAGCTCGGGTATGTCGGCGTGCTGTGCATCGAGTTCTTCGTGCTGGCCGATGGCACGCTGGTGGTCAACGAGATGGCGCCGCGGCCGCACAACAGCGGCCACTACACGATGGACGCCTGCGTCACCAGCCAGTTCGCCCAGCAGGTGCGGGCGATGGCGAAACTGCCGCTGGGCGATGTGCGGCAACATTCGCCGGCGGTGATGCTGAACATCCTGGGCGATGCATGGTTCGATGGCGAGGGCATGTCCGAACCGGCCTGGGACAAGGTGGTGGCGCTGCCGGGTGCCTGCCTGCACCTGTACGGCAAGGACGATCCCCGCCCTGGCCGCAAGATGGGCCACATCACGTTCGTGGCGCCCATCCTCGCAGAAGCACAGCGGCAGCTGGAAGCCGCCTGCCACCTCCTGGGCATCCCGCTGTGACGGAACAGGCGATCCTCGACGCCGCCGCGCGCCTGGAAGCGGGCGAGCTGGTGGCATTTCCCACCGAGACCGTTTACGGCCTGGGCGCGGATGCGGAAAACCCGGCCGCCGTGGCGGCGATCTATGCCGCCAAGGGCCGCCCGCAGGACCATCCGGTGATCGTGCATGTCGCGCCCGGCGCCGAGCTCGATTACTGGGCGGCGGACGTGCCCGACGAAGCGCGCCAGCTGGCGCGGGCCTTCTGGCCGGGGCCGCTGACCCTGATCGTGCGGCGCAACGCGCATATTCCCGATGCCGTCTCCGGCGGGCAGGACACGGTGGGCATCCGCTGCCCGTCGCACCCGGTCGCCATGGCGCTGCTGTCGGCGTTCAAGGGCGGCAAGGGCGGCGTGGCCGCGCCGTCTGCCAACAAATTCGGCAACGTCAGCCCGACCACCGCGCAGCACGTGCTGGACGAATTCGGCCCGGGCGCCATGACCGTGCTCGATGGCGGCTCGAGCCAGGTCGGCATCGAGTCGACCATCGTCGACCTGTCGCGGCTGGCAACGCATGGCCCGGTGCTGCTGCGCCCCGGCCATATCGGCGCTGCCGAGATCGCCGCCGTGATCGGCACCATGCCGGCCGCGCCGGACGACAGCGCGCCGCGCGCATCGGGCACGCTGGAATCGCATTACGCCCCCAAGGCACCCGTGGCCATGGCCGATAGTGCCCGGCTGCCCGGCCTCCTGAAAACGCTGGCCGGCCGCGACCGCCGGGTCGCCGTCATCCGCTACTCGCCGCTGCTGGTGCAGGCCACCGCGCAGGAACTGCTGCCGGGCGACCCCGCCGGCTACGCATTCGGCCTGTATGCCGCACTGCGCACGATGGACCGCGCCGATGTCGAACTGATCCTCGTGGAAACCCCGCCGCAGCACGACGCCTGGCTCGGCATCAACGACCGGCTGCGCCGCGCCGCCTTCGGCTCGGCCGGCATCATCGAGCGGTTCCTGGGCAATTAAGTCCTGCAGTTAGTCTCTTAACAGCCGCGTGCGGATTCTGCCACGACAGTCCGGTTTGACGTAGTCAGGGCAGCCGCGCGGACCCCGGTTCGTTCATCATTTCGGCGGTGCGAACACCGGCAAGCGGTCCAGCGTGATCACGGCCTGGTGACCGTAGACTTTGCGCTTGTGCGCGTTGGTGTTGTAGTACTCCCCGGTCCAGAAATTCTCCCTGGCGGTGACGCCGGCGGGGGTGTCGCGATCATTCCAGGTCATGAACCACAGCCACCATGCGCCGTCGGCGGCGATCCTGTCCGGATCGGGGATATAGCCGTTCTCGCTGAGTGCCACCGGCTTGTTGTCGCTCGTGGACTTGCGGGCCTTCAGGTAAGCCTGGGCCTGCGATCCGTAGGTCTTGTTGTCGCTGTCGTCATAGATGTCCTGGCTGATGATGTCGACGACATCGTCGCCCGGGTACCATGCCGGGTCCTGCCCGTTCCATACCCAGATCAGGTTATGCACGCCATGCAGGTTGACCAGCCTGTCATACATGTGACGCCACAACAGGATGTTCGCCAATGCCTGCGGCACCCCGTCGGTGCGGGCGCGGCCCCACCAGAACCAGCCGTCGCCGTCATGTCCCGACGCTTCATGCAGCGGTCGCCACAGCACGGTCACGCCGGCGTCGGCGAGCTTTTTCAGTTCCACCGCGACCAGGTCGATGCCCTGGTTGATTTGCCGGAAGGCCGGGCTGTTCTGGTCCAGTGCCCCATGGGATACCGGGATCGTGAACGGCGTGTTCTTGCCCCGGTCGGGATCCCGGACATAGAAATTGGCCTGGTTGACCGACGCCGTACCGAGCAGGGCGGGGTCGCGCCAGTGCCAGCTGAATGCGACCAGGCCGCCGCGCCCGGCCCAGGCGATCGCCTCGTCGGTCTGGCGCAGGCCATCCAGCGCACTGCCGGTCATCCCGTAGTTCATGAAGTCGTAGCCCATCAGGGCCGGGTATTTGCCCGTGTCGGCATGCACCCGTTCGGCCATGTCGATCGCATCCTTCCAGGTCAGGTCGGATTGTCCGGCGATGATGTAGTGCCCCCAGATGCTGCGCAGGTAGGCATAGGTGGCGCGCGTCTTCGGGTCGGCCAGCCCATCGACCGGCGCAGCGCGGCCCGCACCCGCCGGCAGGCTGTCCCGGTTGGCCGGACAGAAGCTGCGCGCGATGCAGTAAGCGCCTTTTTCAACACCCCAGCCATCGCCGCTGGCGCACGTCGGCCATGACTTGCCGTTGACGATGCAGGCCTCCGGCTTGACGATTGCTGCCGGCGTGCTGGCGGCATGACCGGCGCACCCCGCCAGGGTCATCGCCGCCATCACCCATAAACTCGAGCGCGCTTTACTGAACATGGTGTGAAATCCTTTTGTACCGGCCCGATCCTGAAGCAGGTCTCGGTCCGGTACTGTAAGAGCGGGCTCGTGGTGGGGCAATGCCGGCGACCGATCCGGCGCCATGTTTAGCCTCGTTTAGTGAACGCCATGGCCACCGTGCGGCAGGTTCCACGGCGGCAGCTTTTGTATCGTCAAACGATCGTCGCAACAAGGGGAATCGACAGTGTTGTTTTTGCCAAATTTGCCTTGTGCTACGACACCCGGGGCTGGCATATTAGCTGAATTGTAAATAGCACATATGTGCTATTAAAAAAATAACACTTCAATCCAGGAGACATCATGCGACACCTGAAATTCGCGCTGGCCATCATGGCCGGCGCCATCCTTGCTGCCTGTGGCGGCAACAGCGGCAGCCCCGAGCCCGGGGCCCAGGTCAACAAGGTCAAGTTCGCTTCGCAGGTGAGCTTCGGCGACAGCCTTTCCGATCTCGGCACGTACAACGTCGGCGCCGTCAAGGCGCTCGGCGGCGGCAAGTACACGATCAACGGCGACAACACGGCAATCGATCCGGCGCTCACGGGCAAGAACTGGACCGAACTGATGGCCGCCCAGTTCGGCCTGCCGGCCCCATGCCCGGCCCAGACCGGCCTCGAAGGCAATGCCTCCCTGGGTTTCTCGGTACCCGTTACCGACCATCCAGGGTGCTTCAGCTATGCGCAGGGGGGATCGCGCGTCACCAATCCGGTCGGCGCCGGCCACAAGCTCACCGGCAGCGCGCTCGGTGCGCTGACGGTGCCCTTCGTCACGCAGATCCGCAATCACCTGGCAAGAACCGGCGGCAAGTTCAAGGGCGACGAAGTGGTGTTCGTGATGACGGGCGGTAACGACGTGCTCGTCAACCTCTCCCAGCTTTCCGCCGCTGCCACGGCGGCCGGCCAGCAGGCCTTCGGCACCAGCCTGGCCACGCAACTGGCGGCCGGCACTACCAGCCCCGCCACGGCCGTGCGCCTGATCGGGCTGGCCATCGCCACCGAAAGCGCGCGGGCCGGCAGCACCCAGGCCACGATCGTGGGAGCTGCCGTGACCGCGGCGGTCCAGGCCGGCAACACGACGGCAGCGGCCAACGCCGAAGCGGTGGCCAAGGTGGCAGCCACGGCCGGCACCCAGGCCGGCACCGACTACGTGACGGCGCAGGCCCCGGCAATGATTGCCGCGCTGGCCACGGCCGGCACCGAGGCGGCCGCCGCGGTCAAGTCGCAGATCCTCGGCAATGGCGCCAATTATGTGGTCGTCAACAACCTGCCGGACGTGGCCAGCACGCCGGGCGGCCGGGCGCGCGATGCCAACGTGCGCGCATTGATCGACAAGATGGTCGG
>DASVVD010000958.1:0-4065 GCA_036386715.1 Pseudoduganella sp. | reverse complement strand
TGCCACCGGCGCGGCTGCTGGCAATGGTGCGGCTGCTGGCCGATGCCGCCGGCTCGGGCGGCATGTGCGGCGGCCAGGCGATCGACCTGGACAGCGTGGGCGTCAGCCTCACGCTGCAGCAGCTCGAACGCATGCACCAGCTGAAAACAGGCGCGCTGCTGCGCGCCTCGGTCGTGCTGGGCGCACTGGCCGGCAAGGACCTGGGCGATACCGAGCTGCAGGCGCTGCATGCCTACAGCCGCGCGATCGGCCTGGCATTCCAGGTGGTGGACGACGTGCTCGATGCCACGGCCGATTCGGCCACGCTCGGCAAGACGGCCGGCAAGGATGCGGCCGACAACAAACCCACCTATGTCTCGATCCTGGGCCTCGACGAATCGGTGGCCCTGGCCGAACAATTGCGGCGCGACGCCCATGCGGCCCTGGCCGCGTTCGGCGACGACGCACAGCGCTTACGCGAACTCGCGGACCTGATCGTGCAGCGGAAGGCATAAATGAATCTCCTCGATAGCATCAACAATCCGGCCGACCTGCGCAAGCTGTCGCGCCACCAGCTGGTGCCGCTCGCCGGCGAGTTGCGCAACTTCCTGCTCGATTCGGTGTCGAAGACGGGCGGCCACCTGTCGTCGAACCTGGGTACCGTCGAACTGACAGTCGCATTGCATTACGTCTTCAACACGCCGCAGGACCGCATCGTGTGGGACGTGGGCCACCAGACCTACACGCACAAGATCCTCACCGGCCGGCGCGACCAGTTCCATACCTTGCGCCAGCTGGACGGCATTTCGGGCTTCCCGCGCCGCGCCGAAAGCGAGTACGACACCTTCGGCACCGCGCACTCCTCGACGTCGATTTCCGCCGCGCTGGGCATGGCGCTGGCCGCCCGCATCAAGGGCGAGCAGCGCCACGCGATCGCCGTGATCGGCGACGGCTCGATGACCGCCGGCATGGCGTTCGAGGCGCTGAACAACGCCGGGGTCGAGGAAGACTGCAACCTGCTGGTGATCCTGAACGACAACGACATGTCGATCTCGCCGCCGGTGGGCGCGCTGAACCGTTACCTGGCGCGGCTGATGTCCGGCCAATTCTATGCGGCGGCGAAGAATGTCGGCAAGTCGGTGCTGCCGGCGCCGATGCTGGAACTGGCGAAAAAGCTCGAAGAGCATGCCAAGGGCATGGTGGTGCCGGCCACGATGTTCGAGGAATTCGGTTTCAACTACATCGGCCCGATCGATGGCCACGACCTCGATTCGCTGGTTCCCACGCTGCAGAACATCCGCAACCTGAAGGGCCCGCAGTTCCTCCACGTGGTGACCAAGAAGGGCCAGGGCTACAAGCTGGCCGAGGCGGAGCCGATCCTTTACCACGGCACCGGCAAGTTCAATCCGGCCGAGGGCATCAAGCCGGCAACGGCACCGGCGAAGATGACCTATACCGAGGTGTTCGGCAACTGGCTGTGCGACATGGCGGCGGCCGACAAGCGCCTGGTCGGCATCACGCCGGCCATGCGCGAGGGCTCCGGCATGGTGCGCTTCAATGCCGAATATCCGGAACGCTATTTCGACGTGGGCATCGCCGAGCAGCATTGCGTCACGTTCGCCGCCGGCCTGGCCTGCGAAGGCCTGAAGCCGGTAGTGGCGATCTATTCGACCTTCCTGCAGCGTGGCTACGACCAGCTGATCCACGACGTGGCGCTGCAAAACCTGGATGTGACGTTCGCGCTCGACCGCGCCGGCCTGGTCGGCGCCGACGGCGCCACGCATGCCGGCAACTACGACCTGGCTTACCTGCGCTGTATTCCGAACATGGTGGTGATGGCGGCGTCGGACGAGAACGAATGCCGCCAGATGCTGAGCACCGCCTACCAGTACCCGGGTCCGGCGGCCGTGCGCTACCCGCGCGGCGCCGGTATCGGCGCGGCACTGTCGCCGGCGCTGGCGACGATCGACCTGGGCAAGGGCGAACTGCGCCGCCAGGGCGAACGGGTGGCGATCCTGGCGTTCGGCGCGATGGTGGCGCCGTCGCTGAAGGCCGGCGAGCAGATTAACGCCACGGTGGCCAACATGCGTTTCGTGAAGCCGCTCGATGTGGCGCTGGTGAAGGAGCTGGCCGCATCGCACGATTATTTCGTGACGGTGGAAGAGGGCTGCGTGATGGGCGGCGCCGGCGCCGCCGTGGCCGAGGCGCTTGCCGAAGCGGGCATCGTCAAGCCGCTGCTGATGCTGGGGCTGCCGGACAAGTTCATCGATCACGGCGATCCGGCCAAGCTGCTGGTCAGCGTGGGGCTCGATGCGGAGGGCATCGCCAGATCGGTCAAGGCACGTTTCCTGGGCGGCGAGCCGCGGCTGGTGGTCAATAACGGCTGAGCGTCGCCGCTTTCCGACAAAACGGCGCCGCGGCGCCGTTTTTATTTGTTCAGGCGCAAGCAAGCATGCACCGTTTTACTGCCAGCTCGCAGCCAAGTCATGCCGATCAGGAAACCTTTCTTTTCGATAAAGAGAAGCTTGCAATAAATCAGCCAGTCGAACGGCTGACCTAACCCTGCCTTTACTTTTTCCTGTAGGATACCGACTTTCGTCAACGCAAAACGTTTGACGTAAATCAAATCAAGCCTTGCGGCGTATCAAAGCACGCAGGCCGGTATTCATTCTGGGCAGGGAAACACGGCATCTGTTCTCATGTCCACCTTTCGGGAGACGGAATGGGAGCAGGGCGCCCACCTGTCCGGCGCGCCACTCGCCTGGTCGCGCTGGCATGCATCATTGCGGCAGCGGGTGCCATGGCGGCGGAAGCGCTGCGCTGGTCGCACGGCACGCAGCAGGTCGAGCGGCCCGCCATCGCCATCGCCACTGTCGCTGCACCGACACCCATCACCTTGAACGAAGTCAGCCGCGCCATCATTCCGATGCCGCGCGGCGTGCCCTCGGCGCATGCCAGCGCGCTGGCCACGCTGCCCGGCGGCAAACTGATCTCGTTCTGGTGGGCCGGCAGCCGCGAAAGCGGGCCCGATGTGAAGGTCTACGCATCGCGCTGGATCAATGGCGCCTGGAGCGACAACTGGGTGGTGGCCAGCCGCGAATCGCTGGGCAAGGCACTGGGTTACGGCATACGGCGCATCGGCAACCCGGTGGCCTGGACCGCGCCCGACGGCACGCTGCACCTGTATGTGGTGGCGACCGGGCTGGGTGGCTGGGCGGCATCGCGCATCGTGCAGCTGACTTCGGGTGATGATGGCGCTACCTTCAGCGTGCGCCGCGTGCTGCCGCTGTCGCCGCTGTTCAATACCAGCACGCTGGTCCGCACGGCGCCGGTGGCGCTGGCCGACGGCGGCTGGTGGCTGCCCCTTTATTTCGAAATCGGCAACAAGTACCCGATGCTGATGGCGTTCGATGCCGGCGGCACGCCGCAGCGCCTTGCCCGGATCGGCAGCGGCACCTCGTCGCTGCAGCCGGCGATCGTGCCGGTATCGGCGACCGAAGTGCATGCCTGGATGCGCGACGCGGGCGAGGGCCAGCGCGTACAGCAGGCCGTCAGCCGCGACGGCGGCGCGAGCTGGGAAGACCTGGCCCCCACGCAGCTGGCCAACCAGAGCACGTCGCTGGCGGCGTTACGCCTGACCAACGGCAACTTCCTGATGCTCTACAACCACGTGGCGGCAGGGGGCTCGGACCGCAACGTGCTGTCGCTGGCGCTGTCGACCGACGCTCGCACGTGGCGCCCGCTGGCCGAGATCGTCAGCGGCAAGGCCGGCGACGAATTCTCCTACCCGACCATGCAGCAGGTCGGCGACAAGCTCCATATCACTTACACGCACCAGCGCAAGGCGATCGCCCATCACCTGCTGCGCATCACCCCTGGAAAGGATCACCTATGACGCTGCCCGATCTCGCCCTGCAGATCGTTTATGGAAAAGCGGCCTGGGCATTGGTGCTGGTGACGCTGCTGCTGGCGCTGGCCACCCGCCTGGTGCCGGGCTTCGCGCAGCGTCACTGGGGCGCGGCGACCATCGGGATGGTGGTGCTGGCCTTGCTGCCCGCCGAGTGGTCGCCCGCCTGGTGGCTGACG
>DASVVD010000957.1:0-2217 GCA_036386715.1 Pseudoduganella sp. | reverse complement strand
CCGAGGCGCTGGTCGAGGCGCTGGCCGCCAACCGCCAGCACGATGAACTGGCCGCCTACCCCACCGCGTTCGAGAATTCCTGGCTGTACGAGGAACTGCACGTGGCGCGCAACGTCAAGCAGTACCTGAACAAGGGCCTGGTGTTCGGCTCGATCATGACCGGCATCGACCAGATCGTCTTCCGCGGCAAGGCGCCATGGACGCTGCACCACAGCGAGCCGGATCACGCCTGCCTGAAGCCGGCCGCGGACTACACGCCGATCGTCTACCCGAAGCCGGATGGCAAGCTGACGTTCGACAAGCTGTCCTCGGTGTTCATCTCGAACACGAATCATGCCGAAGACCAGCCGATCCACCTGACGCTGAAGAACCCGGCGGTACCGGTGGACGTGAACCTGGCCAAGTATGCCGGTCCCGAGCAGCGCTACTGCCCGGCCGGCGTGTACGAGTTCGTGAAGACCGACGCGGGCGCCGAACGCCTGCAGATCAACGCGCAGAACTGCGTGCACTGCAAGACCTGCGACATCAAGGATCCCACGCAGAACATCGTGTGGGTGACGCCGGAAGGCGGCGGCGGGCCGAACTACCCTAACATGTAACAGCGATCGCAACGCCGGGCACGTCCCGGCGTTTTCTTTGGCGCTGTTCGTCAATCCGATTGTGAGGACAGAAAAGCTAGACTTTTCAACCTCGAAAAAATATCTCGAAAAAAAACTTAAAAATTTCCATGTGGCACTTAATGTCCGTACGGGAACGGTCGTCTTGTACCTATGAGAGCGCAGAAAGCTGCTCTAACCGACAAACCCACTGGAGTAACTAATCATGCTGAGCCTTCACACCAACACCGCTTCCCTGTCCGCACAAAACTCGCTGTCGCGCACCCAGTCGACGCTGTCGACCTCGATGACCCGCCTGTCGACCGGCTTCCGCATCAACTCGGCAATGGATGATTCGGCCGGCCTGCAGATCGCCACCCGCCTGAAGACCCAGACCAGCGGCATGCAGGTTGCAATGCGCAACACCCAGAATTCGATCTCCATGCTGCAGACCGCCGAAGGCGCGCTGGACGAAACGACGAACATCCTGACCCGCATGAAAGACCTGGCAACCCAGGCTGCCGACGGCTCCTCGACGAAGGACGACCAGGGCGCGATGCAGGCCGAATTCGACTCGCTGTCGAACGAACTGTCGAACATCATGTCGAACACCAAGTTCGGTGGCACCGCGCTGCTGAACTCCGATGCGACCAAGGGCAAGCTGTCCGCCACGATCTCGTTCCAGATCGGTGCCGACAAGGATGAAAAAATGACCGGCGACTTCACGACCGAACTGACGGCCGTGCATACCAACATCCTGGCTGCCGCAACGCAATACGATGGCGGTACCAACACGCCTGCCGGTGCCGCCGGTACCGAAATCTCGGGTGCTGACGCGACTGCCGGCGCAACCGCCGCCAACTTGACGATCGCAACGCTGTCGACGGCCATCGACTCCGTGGCAACCCTGCGCTCGAAGATCGGTGCCGTGTCGAACCGCCTCGATCACGTCAACAACAACCTGTCGAACATCTCGACCAACACCAAGGCCGCTACCGGCCGTATCATGGACGTCGACTTCGCCACCGAATCGGCTTCGATGACCTCGAACCAGATGCTGATGCAAGCCGGCACCGCCATGCTGAAGCAGTCGAACAGCCAGTCGTCGATGGTCATGTCCCTGCTGCAGTAATCCCGCAGCCCGCCGGCCGCCCGCGGCCGGCAGCGATCGAGCCAACCGTACTTCCCGGTTGGCTTTTTTTTATCCACGCGTGATAAGCTGGTGCAATGGCCATTGACCGAGTAACGCCGTCGAGTGCGGCGCTGACCATCCCGGAACGCTTCGTCCGCGAGCGTCCGGGCCAGTCGCAAACGATGCAGCTGCCAGCCAGGCCGCAGGATGGCAGGCCGTTCGCGCCGCCGCAACTCGCCCCTCCGAACGGCGCGCCCGATGCAGTCGATGGCAGTGCGCCGGGTTTCGTTGCCGCATTGTCCGACGCCATGGAAGGCCCTTTTCCCGGCGGCGGTCGCGTTCCGGCCGCCCTGGCCGGCGCCATCGCGGCCGAGGCGCTGCTGAGCGAGGCCGCTTCAATGCAGCCGAACCAGCTGTTCATGTCGCGCCAGCTGGCCTGGCATGCGCCCGAGCCGTCGGCGATGGCGGCATCGTGGATGGCCCTGGTGC
>DASVVD010000956.1:0-2175 GCA_036386715.1 Pseudoduganella sp. | reverse complement strand
GCTGTCGGCCTGTACGGCGCCGCTGCGCGGCCGCGGCGAACGGCTGCGACACCGCTTCGCCAGCCGGGTACGCGACCTGCTGGCGCAGTTGAACGCGGCGGCCGGCCCCGTGCCGTCGCCGGAGACGCGCGCCGTGGTGCGCCAGGGGCTGACCCTGCTGGAACTCGGCCACGCCGTCATCGAACTGCGCGTGCTGCTGCACGCCACCGGCGCAGGGCCCGTGGCCGATGCGCTCGACGGCACCCTGCGGGCACTGGCGGCCTACCTGGCCGCGCCGCGCGAGGACACCCGCACCGCCGCGGTCCATGCGGTACAGGCCGCCGGCCCCGCCGTGCGCGCCGGCCTGCAAAGGGCTGCCGAAGCCAAAGCCGACGCCGACGCGGCACGCCTGCAGGCTGCGCTGACCGACCTGCACGCGATCTACACCTCGCTGCTGGACCAGGTGCCGCAGCAGTCCGCCGTGGACCCGCCTGCAACCCCTCTTGCTGCCCCTCTTTCCGCCCCGCCTGCCAACCCGAATGGAGCCCCCGATGCCGCGTGAACTGTCACTCTTCGGCCTGCTGATCCCGACCCTGCTGCCGCTGTTCCTTGCCAGCGTGCTGCTGCAGGGCGTGCTGGACCGGCTACTGGGTGCCGCCGGCGTGTATCGCCGCCTGTGGCACCCGGCGCTGGCGCGCCTTGCGCTGTTCGTGTGCATTTTCGGCGGCCTGACAACCGCCCTGTATCGCTGAGACTTCGCACGCATTTCGTCCAGCGATTTTTCGTCCCGATTTTTGCCTCCAACCACTCAACCGGAAACCGCACCGTGCCCTTCGCCGTCAAGCTCTTTCGCATCCTCGTCACCTTGCTGCTCGCCGCCGCCGCGCTGTTTGCCGGCAAGGCGGGCTGGGACCACTACATGGAATCGCCATGGACGCGCGACGCCCGCGTGCGGGCCGACGTGGTGACGATCGGCGCCGACGTGGCCGGCGTCGTCACCGAGGTGCGCGTGCGCGATAACGAATTCGTGCAAAAAGGTGCCGTGCTGTTCGTGGTCGACGACGAGCGCTACGAGAGCGCGCTGGCTGCCGCCGATGCCGCGCTGGCCGCCCAGCAGGTGGAGAAAACGCGCCGCGGCAGCGAGGCGAAGCGACGCGCCGGCCTGGACGACAGCGTGATCCCGGCCGAAAGCCGCGAGTCGGCCACCTACGCGGTGGGCACCGCCGGCGCCCAGTACCGCGGTGCGCTGGCGGCCCGCAGGCTCGCCAGGCTGAACCTGGAACGCACGGTGGTGCGCGCGCCGGTTTCCGGCTACGTGACGAACCTGCATGTGCACCCGGGCGACTTCGCCGCCGTGGGCGCGCCGAAGCTGGCACTGATCGACAGCGCGTCGTACTACGTGATGGGTTACTTCGAGGAGACCCGGCTGCCGCTGCTGAAAGCCGGCGCGCCCGTCGACGTGCAACTGATGGATGGCGTGGCACTGCGCGGCCACATCGAAAGCATCGCCCGCGGCATCACCGACCGCGACGCCGCCACCGGCCGCGAACTGCTGGCCGACGTGAACCCCACGTTCAACTGGGTCCGCCTGGCCCAGCGCATCCCCGTGCGTATCGCCCTCGACACCGTGCCGAAAGACGTGCCGCTGGTGGCGGGCACCACGTGCACCGTGACGATCACGCACCCCGCGCGCAAAAAGATTGCCTAAATCGGGGGCGAAGCAGGGGGTGTAGCAGGGAATTCCTGGAGCATGCTCCAAGCCTGCGAAGCGGTGCAGGCTTGCAAGCCTGCACTCCTCCTGACCCCGGTTTTAAGCAAGACTTTCAGGCGTCGGCGGCCTTGCCGGCCATCTTCGGCCGGCGCCGTGGCGCGGCGTCGGACTGGCGCCGGATCAGGGCAAAGTCCATCACGAGGTGTTCGGGCGCCTGCACGGCGCCGTCGCGCTGGGCGCGGATCTGCCGGACCAGGAACTGCACGGCCATTTCCGCCATCTGGGCGATGGGCTGGCGCACGGTGGTCAGCTCGGGCCAGATCGTCGTCGCCAGCGCGGTATCGTCGAAGCCGGCCACCGTGAGGTCGCCCGGCACGTCCAGGCCCAGGCGGTGGGCGATGGCCACGGCGGCGGCGGCCATGTCGTCGTTACTGGCGAACACCGCGGTCGGGCGCTGCTCGAGGCCCAGCAGGATCTCGGCCGCG
>DASVVD010000955.1:0-3860 GCA_036386715.1 Pseudoduganella sp. | reverse complement strand
GGCGTACCGCCGGCCGCGCGGCGCGAACGCACCGGGGCCGTGGCTGGTCAACGCTGCGCTGGGCGGCAGCGATCCGCAGTTCGACACCGACCGCGCCCGTTTCCTGGGCCGCGGGCGCCACGCCAGCCACCCGCAAGGCGTCGACCAGGAAACCCTGGCCGGCACCGCGGGTGACATGCTGGACCCGGCGATGGCGCTGCGGCGCACGCTGGCGCTGGGCATCGGCGAACAGGCACGGCTCGTGTTCATGCTCGGCACCGCGCCCACCCGCGACGCGGCGCTGGCACTGGCCCGGGCGCTGCCGGGCATGAACGTGCCCGCGATCCTGGGCGACGCGCAGCTGCGCGAGACCGTGCTGCTCCAGCAGGTCGGCCTGCCGCCGGCGCAGGCCGGGTACTACCACCAGCTGGCCGCTGCCGTGCTGTACGGGCAGTCGGCGGTGCGGTCCGCGGGGAAGGCCGCTACGGCGGCCGCGGCTGCCACGGCCGGCGTAGCGCAGCATGGCATCCCGCCGGGCGCACTGGCCGTCGTGCACACCGCCGGGCCGGACGACCTGATGCTGGGGGCGCTGCTGTCGGCGCGGCGCTACTGGCAGGCCAAGGGCCTGAACCTGAACATGCTGGTGCTGGACGAGTACGGCAACGGCACCGCCGTCGAGCAGGGGCTGCTGGTGCGGCGCACGGCCGACTTCGCGCCGGGCCACCTGGCGCACTTCGAGCGCACCGCGCACCTGGTGGTGCGCGGCAAGCTGCCGGCCCTGTCGCGGCCCGATGGCCATGCGGCGGTGCCACCGATGCGGCACGTGCCGGTGGTCGACGCGGCGCCGCTGCCGCAACGGAATGGACTGCAGTTCTTCAACGGCTACGGCGGCTTCAACGCGGCCGGCGACGAATACGTGATCCGGATGGACTGGGACCGCCACGCGCACCAGTTGCGCCGCACGCCGCGGGCATGGGCCAACGTGATCTCGAACGAAACCTTCGGCTGCGTGGTCGGCGATGGCGGCACCGGCTGTACCTGGAGCCGCAACAGCCGCCTGCACCGGCTCACGCCATGGCATGGCGATCCGGTGGCCGATCCTCACGGCGAGGCGCTGTATGTGCGCGACGAGGATACCGGTGAATTCTGGTCGCCGCTGCCCGGCCCGGTGCCGGCCGCCGCGTCCTACGAGGCCGCGCACGGCTTCGGCTACAGCCGCTTCGAGCACGCCAGCCACGGCCTGCGGCAGGAAACCGTGGTCTTCGTGCCGCGCAGCGATCCGGTGAAGATCGTGCGGCTCACGGTCCGCAACGACAGCGGCCGGCTGCGCCGCGTGTCGCTGTTTTCCTACCAGCGGCTGGTGCTGGGCGGCACGCCGGCGGACAGCAGTCCCCATGTGGTCACCGAATACGCTGACGCCGGTGGCGCACATGCCGGCGTACAGGCCGGCACCTTGCTGGCCACCAATGCGCAGGCCGGCGCGTTTGCCGACGGCGTCGCGTTCGCGGCAGCGGTGGCGCCGGGTGCCCGTGCCGCGCACTTCAGCGCCGACCGCGCCGCCTTTCTCGGCCGGCACGGCAGCGTCGACCGGCCGGCAGGGCTGGCCGCGCCGGCGCTCGATCATGCGGCCGGCGGCGGGTTCGATCCATGCGCCGCGTTCCAGGCCGTGTATGACCTGGCGCCGGGCCAGGCAGTGAGCTGCGTGTTCCTGCTGGGCGAAACGCAGGCACGCGATGCCGCCCTCGCGCTGGCGGAGCGCTACCGGGAGCCGGGGGCGGTGCAGGCCGCGCTGGAACAGGTGGTGGCGTTCTGGCGCGAAACACTCGGCGCCGTGCGCATCGAAACGCCGGTCAAGGAGCTCGATCTCATGATGAACGGCTGGCTTGTCTACCAGACCCTGTCGTGCCGGATCTGGGGCCGCTCGGCGGTGTGCCAGTCCGTTGGCGCGGTCGGTTTCCGCGATGGGCTGCAGGATGCCGCGGCGCTGGTCCATGCGGCGCCGCACCTGACGCGCCGGCAGATCGTCCTGCACGCGGCGCACCAGTTCGAGGAAGGCGACGTGCTGCACTGGTGGCATCCGGCGTCGGTGGAGCAGGGCCTGCGCACGCGCGTTCCGGACGACGCGTGCTGGTTGCCATATATTGCCGCGTTCTACATCGATACCACCGGCGACCTGGCCGTGCTGGACGAAGTGGCGCCCTTCCTGGCGGCACGCGAACTGGAAGAAGGTGAAGACGAGGCGTGCGTAAAGCTCACATTGTCCGGCACGGGTGCCGACCTGTACGAACATTGCTGCCGCGCGCTGGACCGCGCGCTGGCCCGGGGCGCCCACGACCTGCCGCTGACCGGCGCCAGCGACTGGAACGCCGGCTTGGGCGGGCGGGCGGGGCGGACGCGCGAAGGTCGACGCGAAGGCGTGCGGATCGACGCTTTCCTCGCCCGCATCCTGCGCGATTTCATCCCGTTCTGCGAGCAGCGGCGCGATACCGCGCGGGTGAAAGCATACACAGGACTGGTCGGCCTGCTGGCGCCACGGGTGGCCGACACGGCGGACGATCCGGGCGACATTGCCGCACACACGGCCGGCCCGCGCGAGGACACCAGCCAGGACACGCATGCCGCCTGCCGGACAGTGCGGGCCCTGGCCCGGGCGGGGCGCCGCGACCGCGCCGCGCAGCTGCTGCGCAGGCTGTCGCCCGTCAGCCATGCCCTCGACAAGGCGGCGGCGGACATCTACAAGGTGGAGCCGTACGTGACCGCCGCGGACGTGCGCGGCGCAGCACCGCATACGGGGCATGGCGGCTGGACATGGACCACCGGATCGGCCGGCTGCATGTTCCGCGCCGGCCTGGAATCGGTGCTCGGCTTCACGATCGAGAAAGGCGGCACGCTGGTGGTGGCGCCGTGCATTCCGGACGACTGGCCGGAATTGCGCGTGCGCTACCAGCTGCCGGACGGCGGCTCGTACAACGTTTCGATGCGCAATCCGAACGGCACCGCCGCGAAGGTGATCAACGCCACGCTCGATGGCGTGGCGCTCAACATCGCCGATGGCGTGGCGCGCATTCCGCTGCTGCGGGATGGCGGGCTGCATGGCGTGGACATCCTGCTGGGAGGAGCATAGAACATGGCGGAACTGAAAATTCGCGGCGTGCACAAGCGCTTTGCGGAAACCACGATCCTGCACGGGATCGACCTGGACATCGGCGACGGCGAATTCGTCGTGTTCGTCGGGCCGTCCGGCTGTGGCAAGTCGACCCTGCTGCGCACCATCTGCGGGCTCGAGGAACCGGATGGCGGCACGATCGCCATCGGCGGGCGCGACATGACGGGCGTGCCGCCGGCGCAGCGCGGCATCGCCATGGTCTTCCAGAGCTACGCGCTGTACCCGCACATGACGGTGTACGACAACATGGCGTTCGCGCTGAAGCTGGCTGGCACGCCGCCCGCCACGATCCGCGACAAGGTGCTGGCCGCCGCCGCCAGCCTGCGCATCGAGGCGCTGCTGGAGCGTAAACCCAAGGACCTGTCCGGCGGCCAGCGCCAGCGGGTAGCGATCGGCCGCGCGATCGTGCGGCATCCGGAAGTGTTCCTGTTCGACGAGCCGCTGTCGAACCTGGACGCGGCGCTGCGCGTGCAGATGCGCATCGAACTGAAGAACCTGCACCGCGCCCTGAAGAGCACGATGGTCTACGTGACCCACGACCAGGTCGAAGCGATGACGCTGGCCGACCGCATCGTGGTGCTGCGCGGCGGGAAGGTCGAGCAGGTCGGCGCGCCGCTGCACCTGTACAACCGGCCCGACAACATCTTCGTCGCCGGCTTCATGGGTTCGCCGGCGATGAACTTCCTGCGTGGCGCGGCGGATGGCCAGGGCGGTG
>DASVVD010000954.1:0-8697 GCA_036386715.1 Pseudoduganella sp. | reverse complement strand
TCGCCTTGGCCGCGCGGAAGATCCAGCGCAGGAAGGGCGTCCTGAAGATACGGTGGTCCATCACGAAGCGGATCGGGCGCGGGCTGGCGGCGCCGATCACCAGCGCGTCGACGTAGCTGACGTGGTTACACACCAGCACCGCCGCGCCCTCGGTAGGAATACGATCGGCGTCGATGGTGCGCACGCGGTGCACGGTGTGGATCAGCAGCCACGCCAGGAAGCGCATCAGGAATTCCGGCACCAGCGAGAAGATGTAGGCGGCCACGATGCCGTTGACGATCGCGGTGGCGAGGAACAGCTCGGGAATCGTCAGGCCCTGGCCCAGCAGCAGGATGGCCACGCCGGCCGCGGCCACCATGAACAGCGCATTGAGGATGTTCATGCCGGCGATCGTGCGCGACAGGTGCTGCGGATCGCAGCGCAGCTGGATCAGCGCGAACAGCGGCACGATGAAGAAACCGCCGAACACGCCGATCATCATCACGTCGAACACGATGCGCCAGCTGCCCGGCTGCGCCAGCAGGCCGAACGCATCGACCGTGGCCGCAGCCGGGGGCATGTACCCCTGGCTGGCGAAGTACAGGTCGATGCCGAACAGCGACAGGCCAATCGAGCCGAACGGCACCAGGCCGATTTCCACCTTGCGGCCGGAAAGCTTTTCGCACAGCAGCGAGCCGGCGCCGATCCCCAGCGAGAACACCGTGAGCAGCAGCACGAACACGCTATGGTCGCCCTTCAGGTAGGTCATGGCATACACGGGGAACTGGGCCAGCACCATCGCGCCATAGAACCAGAACCATGAATTGCCCAGCATCGACAGGAACACGGTGCGGTTGCCGGCCGAATGCCGCAGGTTGCGCACCGTCTCGGTCAACGGGTTCCAGGCGATCCGCAAGTCCGGCGCCGGTGCCGGCGTGACGGGAATGCGGTAGCTGGCCGCCAGCCCGAGCACCGCGAAGCCCACGGTGCCGAAGGCCACGACCGGAATGCCCAGCGAGCCATGCATCACGAGCACGTCGCCGAACACCTGCCCGAGCAGGATGCCGACGAACGTGCCCATCTCGACCATGCCGTTGCCGCCCGTGAGTTCCTCGGGTTTCAGTTGCTGCGGCATGTAGGAATACTTGACGGGGCCGAACAGCGTGGAGTGCGTGCCCATCGCGAACACCGCCAGCACCAGCAGCCACAGGCTGTGCGTCATCCATCCGAGCGCGGCGACGCCCATGATGCCGATCTCGGCCCACTTGATGAAGCGCACCAGCCGGGACTTCTCGAATTTCTCGGCGATCTGGCCGGACGTGGCCGAAAACAGCACGTAGGGCAGGATGAAGATGCCGGGGATCAGGTTCGTCACCAGCGACGGCGCCAACGTCGTCCAGCTGGCGGCATCAAATGCGAGCACCACGATCAGCGCGGTCTTGAACAGGTTGTCGTTGAACGCACCCAGGAACTGGGTCCAGAAGAACGGCGCGAAGCGGCGCTGCTTCAGCAGCGCAAACTGGCTGGCGTGTGGCTGACTTGCGTGGCTGGTCTGGCTCATGGGCGGACTGATAGGGGAAAGGAGACGACAACATACCGCACATACCGGTACTGGACAATACGCTTGCCTCGTACCAGTGACGCAGATGCCGCATCCACAGCTGCCATGCCGCCATGCCTGCGGCCCTGGAATTGCTGCAGACCGGCGCGGTATTGCGGACATTGCAGGTCAGCGCAATACAAGCCGGCCTGGCCTTCCCGAGGCTGCGGCAACAGCCCTGGCAATCGGCCAGCGAGGCGCGGGCAGCGTAAAGTACCGGGCCGCGCTCCGCTATGCACGTCATTTTGCGCGGACCTTGTTTCGTCCTGCCGGTTATCCGTTCAGCACGCAGGCGGTTCAGGCCAGCGGGATATTGCGTCGCGCACCGTCCAGCTTCGGGCGTTTTGTAACGCCTGACGCCGCCCAGTCAATTCTCATCAACTGTCACGGTATCATGCGCACTTTTGACGGGTGATTCGATGCTTGCTGCAGTGGTTGCGGTGTGCAGACCGAGAAACCCGCAGTATCGCCTGCTGGATTTTGCATGCATGGTGCCTGCAAGCTGATCGATAAAGCAACAACGCCGCAGCAAATTCAATTATTATCCGTTAGTCAACATTAATTCCGAGTTACCCCCTTCCCCTCATGCCCATCAAGCTTTCCTTCCGCATGCTGTCGGTGATCGCCTTCGTGCTGATTGCCGCCCTGCTGAGCGCCACATCGGTGCTGGCGCTGCTGACGCTGGACCGGCTCGCCGAGGACAGCCGCGAGACCGGCAACAACGCGATCGCGCTGACAGCCAACGCGCAGCGCGTGGCCGAACGCAGCGTGGCGATGGAACGCAGCGCACGGCAGTTCCTGGTACTGGACGACCCGGCGTTCCTGGAGCGGTTCGACGAGGCATGGCGCGATGCGCTGACCGCGCTGGACGCGATTGCCGCCCAGTTGCCCGGCAGCGCACCGCCCGCCTTTGCCGACTGGCGCCGCAATGGCGAAGCGGCGCGGCAGGCGCTCGACATGGCGGCGGATCGCCGCAACGCCGCGCAACTGCGGCTCGATGCCGCGCTGGCGCAACTGCCGGCCATTAACAGCGAGCTGGCATACCACGTGCAGGCCGAGGTGGACCGCCGCAACGCCGCGATCACGGAACAACTGGAAACGCGCCGCAACGTACTGCGCGGCCAGCTGGCGCTGGCGATCGCACTGGCCGCGGTGTTGTCGATTGCGCTGGGGGTGTGGCTGGCACGGCCGCTGCGGCAGATCGAAAGCGCGATCGGGCAACTGGGCGGCAACCGCTACGATGTACCGATCGAGGTGACCGGGCCGGACGACTTGCGCCGCATGGGCCGTCACCTCGACTGGCTGCGCCAGCGCCTGGCCGACCTGGAAGCCGACAAGGCGCGCTTCCTGCGGCATATCTCGCACGAGCTGAAGACGCCGCTTGCCGCGCTGGTCGAAGGCGTGGCATTGCTGGAAGACGAAGTGGTGGGACCGCTGGCACCGGAACAGCGCGAAATCACCGCCATCCTGCGGCAGAACACGGCGTCGCTGCAAAACCAGATCGAAGACCTGCTGCGCTACAATGCAGCCAGCTTCGATGCGCAGCACCTGCTGCGCGAACCCGTGGACTTGGCGCTGCTGGTGCGCCGTGTCGTTGACACCCAGCGCCTGCAGATCCAGGCGCGCAGCCTGGTGGTGATGGTGGACGGCAGCGCACCGCAAATCGCGGTGGACCCTGCCAAGCTCGCCATCGTGACCAGCAACCTGTTATCGAATGCCGTGCGTTTCTCGCCCGAAGGCGGCACGGTGCGTTTCGTCCTCGCGCAGGAGAACCGCATGCTGCGGCTGGACTGCATCGACCAGGGGCCCGGCGTGGCCCCGGCCGATGCCCAGCGCGTGTTCGAACCGTTCTACCAGGGCGAACGCCAGCCGCCCGGCGCGCGGCGCGGCAACGGCATCGGCCTGTCGATCGTGCGCGAATACGTGACCGCGCACGGTGGCGTGCTGCAACTCCTGCCCTCATCGCCCGGGGCCCACTTCCGTCTCGAACTGCCTTATGAAAACTGATCCAAGACTGCCTGGCCGAATCGTCTGCTGTGCGCTGCTGCCGTTGCTGCTGATGCTGTCCGCCTGCAACACGCCGCACAGCGTGCTGCCGCACTACGGCGCGCTGCAGCCCGTCCAGCCGCTGCCGATCAAGGTGGAGCCGGTGGCGCTGCCGGACGAAGTGATGCCGCTGCTCGTGTATCACCTGTCGCTGCGCAAGATGACGCAGGGCGAGCTGCTCAAGGAGCTTTCCGGGCTGCTGCAGCAGCAGCGCACGCCGAAGGTCACGCTGCAGACCGGCATGATCCTGATGCTCACGCGCGGCGGCGGCGACCTGGCGCGTGCCCAGACGCTGTTCGATGGCGTGGCGGCATCGCACGAAACGGGAACGCAGGGACTGAGCGCCTTTGCGCAACTGCTGTCGAGCCATTGCGCGGAAGCGCGGCGCCTGTATGACCAGGCCGACCGGCTGTCCACGCAACTGAAGGATACGACGCGCAAGACCGAGCAGTTGAGCGACACGGTGGAAGCGCTGAAGGCGATCGAACGGGGCTTGCCGCTGCGGCCGGCCAATGGCGCCAATGGCGCGAACGGCACCACCACGCCGGGAGCCCGCTGATGTCGGCCAACCTGAAGGGCGGTGCCCACCTGCTGCTGGTCGATGACGACGATGACCTGCTGCGCCTGCTGTCGATGCGGCTGACGGCGAACGGCTACCGCGTGACGGCGGTCGGCAGCGCCGAGGCGGCGCTGGCACGCCTGTCGATTGAACTGCCGTCGCTGGTGATCAGCGATATCCGCCTGCCGGACCGCGACGGCATGGCGCTGTTCCAGGAAATCCGCAGCCAGTACCCGGCGCTGCCGGTGATCCTGCTGACCGCGCACGGCACGATCCCCGACGCGGTCGAGGCCACCACGCTGGGCGCCTATGCCTACCTGACGAAACCGTTCGACGCCAAGATACTGCTGGACCGCATCAGCCAGGCGCTGGCGCTGACGGCGCCGGCCACCGCCGGGCCCGAGGGCGACGATACCTGGCGCGCCGAGATCATCAGCCGCAGCCATGCGATGGCGGAGCTGCTGGCCGAAGCGCGGCTGGTGGCGGCGTCCGACGCCAGCATACTGATCCGCGGAGAGAGCGGCACCGGCAAGGAATTGCTGGCCCGCGCAATCCACCGCGCCAGCCGGCGCGCGGGCGCGCCGTTCATCGCCGTCAATTGTGGCGCCATTCCGGAAAACCTGCTCGAGTCGGAACTGTTCGGCCACGTAAAGGGTGCCTACACGGGCGCCACCTCGAGCCGCGAGGGGCTGGTACAGGCCGCGGACGGCGGCACGCTGTTCCTCGACGAGATCGGCGACATGCCGCTGCTGCTGCAGGTGAAATTGCTGCGCGTGCTGCAGGAGCGCGTGGTGCGCCAGCTCGGCTCGGATATCGGCCGGCCGGTGGACGTGCGGGTACTGTCCGCCACCCACCGCGACCTGGACGCGGCCATGCTGGAAGGCCAGTTCCGCGAAGACCTGTATTACCGGCTCAACGTGATCACGCTGACCCTGCCCGCGCTGGCGCAGCGCCGCGAGGACATCAGCCTGCTGGCGACACGCTTCCTGCAGACGCTCGCGGCGAAATACGGCAAGACCGTGCACGGCTTTGCGCCCGATGCGCTGGAGGCGCTGACACGCGCCGCCTGGCCCGGCAACGTGCGCCAGCTGTACAACGTGGTCGAACACGTGTGCGCGCTGGCCACGGCGCCGCTGGTGCCGCTCACGCTGGTCCACCGCGCGCTGCGTGTGCCGACACTCGAGGTGCTCAGCTATACGGAAGCCAAGCAGCGCTTCGAACGCAACTACCTGGTACAGCTCCTTAAGCTCACCGACGGCAATGTCTCGGATGCCGCACGGCTGGCTGAACGCAACAGGACCGAGTTCTACCGCCTGCTGTCGAAGTATGACCTGACCGCATCGCAGTTCCGCGACGGCGGTACTGTCGCTGATGAGCGACAGGAATAACTTGTTAATTATCAAATAGTTAGCCAAACAGGGTCGTAATGTGTCGCCACACGGCGACAGAATCTACCCAGAATCCCGTCGATTTTCGTGCTTGTCGGCACTTAAATCTTGCCGGAAACGCCAAGTCTTTGATTTAGCTCGACATTTTAGAGCTGGCACGGCGCTTGCAAGTAGAAGGATAACGTCACATGGCGTTCCTTAAACTACGATGGAGATTCATACCATGACGAACACCAAACTGATCGCCTCCCTGCTGGCCGCTGCTTCCCTGTCCTTCGGTACCGCCGCTTTCGCTGCCGAACCACAACAGGATGCCGCCATGGCAGGCGCTGCCGCCGCATCCGGCGACACCGCACTGACCTCCAAGGTCAAGGCTGCGCTGGCTGAACAGAAAGAAATCGGTGTTTCCGCCAATCAAGGCGTAGTGACGCTGACCGGTTCCGTACCGAGCACCGATGAAGGCACCAAGGCGATCCAGGCCGCTTCCGCTGTCGAAGGCGTGAAGGAAGTCAAGAGCGAACTGACCGTCGCATCCAAGTAACTCCCGGCATCAAGCAAGATTTTTACTGAATTCAGCCCCGGAGCTGGGGCTGCATGGAAGTAGTAGTACCGTAGTAGTAGCATCTGAGAGTAGCAGAAGTACCTCCCCTTCCAGCGGGCGCACGCAAGTGTCGCCCGTTTTTTTTTGTTTACAGCAAACGTTGCCAAACACCGAAAAACCGGGGACTGTCCCCATTTTTTGGCAACATTTTCGCTTTCTACTAAAAACGTGGGGGAATATCAGGCATCTCAGCTTAACTTTAAAAATATTTCCAAAAAAAGGGGACTGTCCCCGGTTTGGCTTTTGGTTGTTTTACAACGGCGCTGGCGATGGGCGTAAAAAAAACGGCCCGCAGGCCGTTTGGTGTGGAGCGAGGCGATTCGGTCAGGCCAGGTTCTCGAGGCGGATCTTGGTCACGCTGCCCAGCACGGTCGGCAGGCCTTCCATGCGGGCGATCGCGGCCAGCACTTTCTTTTCCTGAGTCTGGTGCGTCAGCATGATGATGTCGGCCTGGATTTCGCCTTCGGCCGGCTCTTTCTGCATCATCGCGTCGATCGAGATGCCGCTGTCGGCCAGGATGCGCGTCAGGTCGGCCAGCACGCCCGGCTGGTCCGCCACGCGCATGCGCAGGTAGTAGCGGGTGGTGATCTCGGCCATCGGCAGGATCGCGATGTCGGCCAGTTCGTCGGGCTGGAACGCCAGGTGCGGCACGCGGTGCTCCGGGTCGGCGGTGGCCAGGCGCGTGATGTCGACCAGGTCGGCGATCACGGCCGAGGCGGTCGGCTCGGCGCCGGCGCCCTTGCCGTAGTACAACGTGGCGCCGATCGCGTCACCCTTTACCAGCACGGCGTTCATCGCGCCTTCCACGTTGGCGATCAGGCGCTTGGCCGGGATCAGCGTGGGGTGCACGCGCAGCTCGATGCCCTCGGCGCCGTCGACACGGGTGCGCTTGGCGATGCCCAGCAGCTTGATGCGGTAGCCCAGCTGTTCGGCGTAGCGGATGTCCACCGCTTCCAGTTTCGTGATGCCTTCCACGTGGGCCTTGGCGAACTGCACCGGGATGCCGAACGCGATGGCCGACAGGATCGTGGCCTTGTGCGCCGCATCCACGCCTTCGATGTCGAAGGTCGGATCGGCCTCGGCATAGCCGAGCGCCTGCGCCTGCTTCAGCACAGTATCGAAATCCAGGCCCTTGTCGCGCATTTCGGAAAGGATGAAGTTCGTGGTGCCGTTGATGATGCCGGCCAGCCACTCCACGCGGTTCGCCGTCAGGCCTTCGCGCAGCGCCTTGATGATGGGGATGCCACCGGCAACGGCCGCTTCGAATGCCACCATCACGCCTTTTTCCTGGGCGGCCTTGAAGATCTCGTTGCCGTGCACGGCCAGCAGCGCCTTGTTGGCGGTGACCACGTGCTTGCCGTTGGCGATCGCGCGCAGGACCAGCTCGCGCGCGGTATCGTAGCCGCCGATCAGCTCGACGACGATGTCGATCGCCGGATCGTCGACGATCTCGAACGGGTCGGCCACCACCCTGACTTCGCCATTGGTGCGGGTTTTCGCGCGCTCGAGGTTACGGGCCGAGACGGCCACCACTTCGATGCCGCGGCCGGCGCGGCGGCGGATCTCTTCCTGGTTGCGTTTCAGGACGTCGAAGGTACCGCCTCCGACATTGCCTACGCCCAGCAAACCTACTTTGATCGAGTTCATGTTTCCAGTTTCATTGCTGGCGCGCGGCTGGCCGCGCGCCGGGTTGATCGGTCAGCCGTCCCGGCCGGGCCACCTCAGTTGGTCCCGACCCTGCGGCGGTAGCTTTCGAGGAAGCGGGAAATGCGTCCGAAAGCTTCCGTCATGTCGTCCGCGTTGGGCAGGAACACGACGCGGAAGTGATCCGGCGCGATCCAGTTGAAGCCCGTGCCCTGGACGATCAGGACCTTGGTTTCGGCCAGCAGGTCGTAGGCGAACTGCTGGTCATCCGCGATCGGGTAGATCGCCGGATCGAGGCGGGGGAACATGTACAGTGCCGCCTTCGGTTTCACCACGCTGACGCCGGGGATATCGGTCAACAGCTGGTAGGCGAGATCGCGCTGTTTCAGCAGGCGCCCGCCGGGGCCGACCAGGTCCTGGATGCTCTGGTAGCCGCCGAGCGCAGTCTGGATCGCAAACTGGCCCGGTGCGTTGGCGCAAAGGCGCATCGAGGCGAGCATGTTCAGCCCTTCGATGTAATCCTTTGCGTGTCTTTTCTCGCCCGAGACGACCATCCAGCCGGCCCGGTAACCGCAGGCGCGGTAGTTCTTCGACAGGCCGTTGAACGTCACGCACAGCACGTCCTCGCACAACGAGGCGATCGACGTGTGCGTGGCACCGTCGTACAGCACCTTGTCGTAGATTTCATCGGCGTAGATGATCAGCTGGTGCTGGCGCGCCAGCGCGATGATCTGCAGCAGCACCTCGTCCGGGTACAGCGCGCCGGTCGGGTTGTTCGGGTTGATGACGACGATGGCCCGGGTGTTGGACGTGATCTTCTTCCTGATGTCCTCGATGTCGGGCATCCACTCGGACTGCTCGTCGCAGACGTAATGCACCG
>DASVVD010000953.1:0-3283 GCA_036386715.1 Pseudoduganella sp. | reverse complement strand
AAGAAGGACGCCAAATACGACACTACCGCCCACTGGGACCGCCAGTATCCCAGCGTCTGGGTGACCGATGGCGGCGGCGGCACGTTCTCGGGTATCTGGTCGCCGAGCGGCTACGCGCAGGCGGGCTTCTACGTGAGCAATACGAAGACACCGGGCCGTGTGTACGAGCTGTCGGCCGAGCACCACGTGCGCGCCGAGATCGTGCTCGATGGCGTGGAGAACTGGGAATTCCTGGCGCCGCAAACCGAGGAGGAAGTGCGCGATGGCATGGATGCGGTGTCGCTGGAAATCCGCAACTCGAAGAACGTGCTGTTCGCGAACTACCACGGCTACCGGGTCACGCGCTCGATCAAGCCGATGCCGGCCGCGGTGACGATTACCAATTCCTCGGACATCCGCTTCCGCAATGTGCACGTGAACGGTGAAAGCGGCTTCGCCACCTGCGATGAAAACGGCTGCGCCACCTACCTGCGGGCCTCGAAATACCCGTACGAGAACGCGATCCGCGATGTGACCAACAAGATCGACGTGCGCGAGCGCGAGTTCGCGGTGCTCGACTACACAGGGAAGCAGAAGAGCGCGCCGCCCGCCCTGGGCAAGGTGGACAAGCTGGAAACCGGTTTCTACTCGATTGCCGGCGCGGCGGTCGATGCGGCCGGCAAGGTGTATTTCGCCGACCGCCACTGGCGGCGCATCTACAGCTGGAGCGCGGCCGACGGCCTGGTGGTGGTGCGCGACGCGCCCCTCGACCCGGTCAACCTGGCGATCGACGACAGCGGCAACGTGATGGTGCTCTCGGCATTCGGCCAGCATGGCTCGGTGTATGCCTTCAAGCCCGGCACGCCCGGCACCGAGGTGACGATGATCGAGCCGACCCCGCTCGGCAAGCGCGCCAACGCGAAGGTGGCGATACCGGCCAACTTCTGGCAGAACGCCGAATTCAAGGACCAGCTGAACCCCGCCACCTATGAGTTCACCACGCTGGCCGAGATGTTCGCCCGCGACGTGGCGCTACCCAAAGCGCGGGAATACGTGTCGCCGGACGGCTCGCTGTCGCTGCCCGCCTACCGCGTGCTGCACCAGGGACCGCTCGACCACCAGGGCTATCGCTGGTCCGACGCATTGCAGACCCACGGCTTCGTCAGCGCCCGTGTCGGCGAACGCGTGGTGTTCACCAACGGCTCGGAGAACCTCACGTTCAGCGGCCTGCTCGGTGCCGGCGGCGCCATCACCGGCCTGAAGCAGGTGGCCGACCGCGGCGGCGAAAGCGCGGCGGTCGACGCTGCCGGCAACGTGTACGTGGCCAACGGCCAGGTGTTCGTCTACGGGCCGGACGGCAAGCAGACCGGCCGCATCGACGTGCCGGAACGCCCGTTGCAGCTGGTCTTCGGCGGGCCGGACAAGCGCACGCTGTTCATCCTCACCCACCACAGCCTGTATTCGACGCGGATCTGACCATGCTGAAACGCACCCTCTTCCCTGCCCTGCTGATCATGGCCTGCTCCGGCGCGCTGGCCCAGCAAGGGTCCGTCCAGTTATGGCCGACCGGCGCACCGGGCGCCGAAAAGCGCCACGGCGAGCCGGAAACCGTCAAGGACGGCGTCTATTTCAGCAACATCCACGATCCGTCGCTGACGGTACAGCGCGCCGACCCGCGGCACGCCAACGGCGCGGCGGTGATCGTGGTGCCGGGCGGCGGACACCGCATGCTGGTGTTCCAGAACGAAGGCATGGCCGCCGCGAAGAACCTGAACCGCGTCAGCGTCACGGCCTTCGTGCTGAAGTACCGGCTGGCACGCGACGAAGGGTCGACCTACACGATCGAAGGCGACGGCGCCGCCGACCTGCGGCGTGCCGTGCGCTGGGTGCGCACGCATGCCGCAGAGTACGGCGTCGACCCGGCCCGCGTCGGCGTGATGGGATTTTCGGCGGGCGGCGAGCTGGTGTCGCTGGTGGCCGATAACCCGGAACCCGCGGCGTTCAAGGCGCGCGACGCCGTCGACCGCGCCAGCGCGCGACCCGATTTCCAGGTGCTGGTCTACCCCGGCCCGCTGGGCGTGCCCGCCAAGGCCGTCAAGGACGCGCCGCCGGCATTCCTGGTTGCCGGTTCGCGCGATACCTGCTGCATGCCGCCAACCATCGCGTTGTACCAGCAACTGGTGGCGGCCGGTGTATCGGCCGAGCTGCACCTGTATGCCGATACCGACCACGCGTTCAACGTGGGCCAGCGCGGCGAACGGGTCTCGCTGCAGCACTGGCCGGACCGGCTGTCCGACTGGCTGTCCGATGGCGGCTGGCTGACGGCCAGCAAGGACGGTCAATCGCGCCGGGCGCCGGAAGGCATGCCGGCCCCCTGAGCCGCAAGCACGCTATTTTCAAGGAGCCTGTGTGAAACCTGTCTTGATGACCATGACCATGGCCGCGGCAGCGGTACTGGCCGCCGCCGGCAATGCCCACGCCGACAACCAGTTCAAGCTGCTGGTGCTGGCCATGCCCGGCAAGTACCATTACGAATACATTCCGGTCGCGCGCGACAGCCTGGAGCAGCTGGCGAAACTGCATGCGTTCGAGCTCACGTACACGAACAAGCCCGCCGTGTTCGACGGCGACCTGAAGCAGTACGGCGCGGTGATGTTCCTGAACACGCCGGGCGAGGAGCTGAACCCGGCGCAGCGCGCGAAATTCGAGGACTACATGCGCGGCGGCGGCAATGCGATCGTGGTGCACCGCGCCGCCATCACCCCGCCGAACGGCTGGGTATGGTACGAGAAACTGGTGGGCCGCAGCGTCGGCCCGCACCCGATGCTGCAGACCGGCGTCGTCACCGTCGTCGACAAGGGCTTCCCCGCCAACTTCGGCCTGCCCGACCGGTGGATCTGGAGCGACGAATTCTATGTGACCACCAATCCGTACAACGTCAAGATCAACACGGTGCTCGGTGTCGACGAAAGCAGCTACGACCCGACGAAGATCTGGCCGGGGCAGTCGGTCCAGGGCATGGGCAAGGACCATCCGATCGCCTGGTACCACCAGGTGGAAAAGGGCCGCGTGTTCGTCACGACACTCGGGCACAATGGCGAGATGTACCGGGATCCGCAGTACATGGGGCACCTGATGGGCGGGATCTACTGGGCGGTGACGGGCAAGGGACAGGCCACCTGGGCCGGCCGGTAACTTGTATCTTCACATGGCATCGACTGCGAAATGTTCCCTTTGCGAATCGTTTTTGCTAGTATCTGCCAATGCGTTCGATACAGGTCCATCCCTCCGGCATATCCTTTTT
>DASVVD010000952.1:0-2402 GCA_036386715.1 Pseudoduganella sp. | reverse complement strand
CCGGCGGCATGGGCACCCCGCCAACCGGCACCGGTGGCGGCATGGCCGCGCTGGGCTACGGCGCCGACCTGTATTCGATCGCCTTCGTCGGCACGCCGTCGACCACGTCGCCGTGGATCCTGCAGGTGGCCGGCCACCACCTGGCCTACAACATCACCTACAACGGCAGCAAGGTCAGCGCCACGCCCACCTTCGTCGGCGTCGAACCGCCCGACTGGACGGTCGCCGCGGATGGCACCGTGACGGTGACGAACGACGCGTCCAGCGCCGGCACCGCGCATGCGCCGATGGCAAGGCAGCGCGCCGCCGTGTACAACCTCGCCGAGGCGATCCAGGCCGACGGCACCACGGCCGCCGCGGCGAAGCTGGCCGGCACTTTTACCGATGTGATCATGGGCGCCTCCGGCAACAGCGACGGCAACTACAAGTCGCTGGTGTATCCGACCACCGGCCGCGGCCTGCCATACGGGTCGATGAACGACGCGCAGAAGGCCTATACCCGCGCGGCCATCGAGGCATGGGTGAACACCCAGGCGGCCGACGTGGCCGCCACGCTGCTGGGCGAATACCTGTCGGACGACGCGCTGGCCAACACCTACGTCGGCTATGGCGTGGGCCAGAACGGCAGCAAGGCCGATTTCAGCGCGTTCCCGAACGCCCGGTCGTCGCCGCTCGATGCCGAGCGCTCGTATCTGCGCATCGACGGGCCGCGCGTGTGGATTGAATTCGTCGTCCAGGCAGGCGTGGTCTACGGCACCAACGTGCATTACCACACCATCTGGCGCGACAAGACGGCCGACTACGGCGGCAGTTTCTGACGTGATGCCGCATGCTTCACGATGGGCCGCCACGCTGTGCCTCGCCGTTGCCCTCACTCTGGCGATGGCGGCAGCATGGGGCCACCCGTCGCCGCACTCCGAGGTCCTGCTCGAAAGCCGTGCCGACGGTGTCCGCGCCGAGATCACCATGCCGCTCGACGAGTTGGTGCTGGCGTTCGGCCAGCCGCTGGTGGAAGTGCCGTCGAACCACGTGCTGGTCGGCGATACGCGCATCGCGGCCTACCTGGCCGCGCACTTTCGCCCGGTGGCACCCGACGGCCGCGCCTGGACGGTGAAGATCGTCAACGTGCGCTGGCTGCTGCACCAGCGCCCGGCGGACGTGCGTGCCATCGTCATGCTGCACCCGCCGCCCGGCGCGCCACTGGACCGTTTCACGCTGCAATTCGATGCGATCGCGCACCATGTGCAAAGCCACCTTGCCGTGGTGGCGCTGCGCACGGATGCCGATGCGCCCGCGCGCGTGCTCGGCACGCTGCGCTTCGGCCAGCGCAGCCTGGAAGTCCGCGGCGCCGATCCGCGCTGGTGGGCCGGCAGTGCCGACTTGTTCAGGCTGGGCATGGCGCACATCGTCGAAGGCCTCGACCACCTGCTGTTCCTGCTGACCCTGCTGCTGCCCGCCGCGCTGCTGGTAAAGGACGGCCGGTGGAGCGGCTACGGCGGGCCGCGCCATCTCGCCGTCAACCTGCTGAAGGTGGTCACGGCGTTCACGATCGGCCATTCGCTGACGCTGCTGCTGGGCGCCGCCGGCCTGGTGCGGGTGCCCGAACAGCCGGTGGAGGTGGCGATCGCCGCGTCGATCCTGGTCTCCGCCGCGCATGCCTGGCGGCCCATCTTTCCACGCCGCGAAGCCTGGGTGGCGGCCGGTTTCGGCCTGGTGCACGGCCTGGCCTTCGGCGCCTCGCTGCGCGAGCTGGATCTTTCGGGCATGCGGCTCGCCGCCGGCATCCTGGCGTTCAATCTCGGCATCGAAACGATGCAGGCGCTGATCGTGGCCGTGGCTGCGCCGCTGCTGGTGCTGCTCGCCGGGAGCACTTACGGCCGCGACGTGCGCCGGCTGGCGGCATCGTTCTCCGCCCTGATGGCAGTGGTGTGGATGGTGCAGCGCGGGGCGGGGTTCGCGCTGCCTTGAATCGATCCTACGAGAAGGAGGGGAGGCGCCAATCATCGACCTGTGCGGCTGTGATTTGGGCTACCAGCGGCAGACCACGCCGATCCACCAGTACATGGTATTTGCCGCCGAGCTTGCCGCGATCAGCCGGCTTCGGCCAATATGCTTGCCATAGCTGGTGCCGGCACGCCAGCTGCGTTCATGCAGGCTCGATGCCGCACGGTCTGGTCATACTCTCTGAGCCGCCGCAGGACCGCCTCGTGGAAGCGCTGCCAGGCACCTGCTTGCATCCATTCGTGGAGCCGACGCCCGCATGTCATGGCCAGGAATTACGCCATGCTTCCGGAATCGGAAAATACATGTCGTAGTGTTTGCGCGCGGCCGGGCCGAGTCCGTAGCGAAAGCGTTCGGCCCGGGTGAACTGGTCTTCCCCTTGGCCCATCCTCCAGTGCATG
>DASVVD010000951.1:0-13926 GCA_036386715.1 Pseudoduganella sp. | reverse complement strand
CTTCGCCGGCTGGCTGCTGCTGACCTTTGCCACCGCCGCGCTGGGCGCATGGGCCTCGCAGGACGCGCCGCAGTTCTACGCGCAGCTGGACAAGCCCGCATGGGCACCGCCGCCCGGCGTATTCGGCCCCGCGTGGACGGTGCTGTACCTGCTGATGGCGATCGCCGCCTGGCTGGTGTGGCGCATGCGGGGCTTCGCGACCGCGCCGCGCACGCTCGCGCTGTTCGTGGTGCAACTGGCTGCCAACGCCCTGTGGAGCTGGCTGTTCTTCGCCTGGCACCAGGGCGCCGTGGCGTTCGCCGAGGTGCTGGTGCTGTGGGCACTGATCCTGGCGACCACGGTCGCCTTCTGGAAGGTGCGCCCCCTCGCCGGCATGCTGCTGCTGCCCTATCTTGCCTGGGTCACCTTCGCCAGCGCGCTCACGTTCGCCTGCTGGCAGCGCAATCCCCAATTGCTGGGGTAACGCGGCGGCTTTGCACTGGACGGAACCGCCCGCGTTGTCTATCCTCCCACGACCTGGAATCAATACAATGGGATGGAGGAGAACATGAGCGGACCGCTGGTTGGAATAAAGGTGATTGAAATCGGCGCGCTGATCGCGGCACCGTTCGCGGCGCGGCTGATGGCCGAATTCGGCGCCGATGTCATCAAGATCGAGGCGCCCGGCGATGGCGACCCGCTGCGCAAATGGCGCAAGCTGCACAACGGCACGTCGCTGTGGTGGTACCTGCAGTCGCGCAACAAGCGCTCGGTGGCACTGAACCTGAAAAGCCCGGAAGCCGTCGCGATCGTCAAGGAACTGGCCGCGGACGCCGACGTGCTGATCGAGAACATGAAGCCCGGAGCGCTGGAAAAGCTCGGCCTGGGCTGGGACGTGCTGCATGCGCTGAACCCGAAACTGACGATGGTGCGCATCTCCGGCTACGGCCAGACCGGCCCCTACAAGGACCGCCCCGGCTTCGGCGCGATCGGCGAGGCGATGGGCGGCATCCGCTACACCACCGGCGAGGCGGGCGGCGTGCCGGCCCGCGTCGGCGTCAGCTTGGGCGACTCGCTGGCCTCGCTGCATGCCGTGATGGGCGCGCTGATGTCGGTGCTGCGCGTGAAGACGGGGCAGGGCGATGGCCAGGTCGTCGATGTGTCCCTGGTCGAGAGCGTGTTCAACCTGATGGAAAGCCTGGTGCCCGAATACGACCTGCTGGGCCATGTGCGCGAGCGCAGCGGTGGCGCATTGCCGGGCATCGCGCCGTCGAACACCTATCCCACGCGCGATGGCGCCTACGTCGTCATCGCCGGCAACAGCAACCCGATCTACAAGCGCCTGATGGCCGTGATCAAACGGCCGGACCTGGCCGACGACCCGCAGTTCGCCCAGAACGACGGCCGCGCCGCGCAGGCCACGCTGATCGACGCGGCGATCGCCGGCTGGACCTCGCGCCACCCGATCGAACAGGTGCTGGCCGAACTGGAAGCGGCCGGCGTGCCGGCGGGGCGCATCTACTCGGTGGCCGACATCGTCGCCGACCCGCACTACCAGGCGCGCGACATGATCCTGCGCCAGCAACTGCCGGACGGCGTGGAAGTGGCCATGCCCGGCATCGTGCCGAAGCTGTCCGAGACGCCGGGCGCGGTGCGCTGGCAGGGACCCACGCTGGGCGAACACACCGACGCAGTGCTGGCCCGGCTGGGCAGGACGGCGGCCGATATCGCCCGGCTGCGCGAGAGCGGCGTGGTGCAATAGTGGTGAAATAACGGTGCAAGGGCGGCGGGCCGCTTTCCCTGCCGGCGCCTGGCGCTGGTTCCTGCGGTCTTGCCTAGTTCAGTCGAGCAGATTCAGTCGAGCAGATTCAGGATGCCGTCCAGCCCCACGAAGTTCAGCGCCACTGTGGCCTGCTCGCGCACTACCGGCTTGGCGCGGAATGCCACCGACATGCCGGCGATACCCATCATCTTGAGATCATTGGCGCCGTCGCCCATGACGATCGCTTCGGAGGGCGCAATGCCCAGCGTGGCGCATACCTGCTCGACGGTGGCGCGTTTGGCCTCGGCGTCCACGATCTCGCCCAGCACCTTGCCGGTCAGCTTGCCGTCGACGATCTCCAGCTCGTTGGCGCGCGTGAAATCGAGGCCGAGTAGGGGTTTCAGGCGGTCGGTGAAATAGGTGAAGCCGCCCGAGACCAGCAGCGTCTTCAGGCCGGCGGCCTGCACGGCCTGCAGCATGCGTTCCGCGCCGGGCGACAGGCGCAGCCGTTCCTCGAACACGCGCTGCAGTGCCGAGGCATCGAGCCCTTCGAGCAGCGCCACGCGGCGGCGCAGGCTTTCCGAGAAATCGAGTTCGCCGCGCATCGCCGCCTCGGTAATCGCCGACACCTGCGGCTTCAGGCCCTGCATGTCGGCGATCTCGTCGATGCATTCGATCGTGATCAGCGTTGAATCCATGTCCATCGCCACCAGCTTGAAGTCGGCCAGGCGCTGCGCGCCCATCATGTAGGTGGCATCGAGCTCGGCCGCATGGGCGGCCACTTCGATGGTTTGCCGTAGCGCAGGCGAAAAACTGATGCCTTCGCAGCGCAGGGCCGTGTCCGAGATGCGCGTGACGCGTTTCGGCGCCGCCAGCGCGGCAATGCGCTCGAGGCGCGGGGTGCAGTTGTCCAGGCCCTGCAGGACGAGGTTCATCGTGATGTCTTGGTCGTGAGTCATTAGGCTAAATTCGTCAGGCTGGGTTCATGCGGAAGTCAGTTGTTTGATCGCATTCTTGATCTGGGCCACGCGTGCCGCCAGGTCCGGCATGCTCGCGGTGATCTTCAGTTTGTCCTGCCCGTTCAGCTTGATGTGCTTGTGCTTCTGGATCAGGGTAATGATGCGCATCGGGTCGATCGGCGGCTGCGGCATGAATTGCAGGCTTGCCGCCTCGCCATGGGCATCGATCTTGACGATGCCCACCGTCTTCGCGGAAACGCGCAGGCGGTGCGTTTCGACCAGCGCCTTGGCCGGCTCCGGCAGCTTGCCGAAGCGGTCGATCAGTTCTTCCTGCAGGCTGTCGATCGCTTCCTGCGACGTGCAGTTGGCCAGCCGCTTGTAGAGCGACAGGCGCTCGTGCACGTCGCCGCAGAAATCGGCCGGCAGCAGCGCCGGCACGTGCAGGTTGATCTCGGTGGTGGTGGCCAGCGGCGCCGCTAGGTCCGGCTCCTTGCCGGCTTTCAGCGAGCGCACCGCTTCGTTGAGCATGTCCGTATAGAGCTGGAAGCCCACTTCGAGCATCTCGCCGGACTGGCTTTCGCCGAGCACCTCGCCGGCGCCGCGGATTTCCAGGTCGTGCATGGCCAGGTAGAAGCCGCTGCCCAGTTCTTCCATCTGCTGGATCGCGTCGAGCCGGCGCTGCGCCTGCTTCGACAGCGTTTGCAGGTCGCTCACCAGCAGGTAGGCGTACGCCTGGTGGTGCGAGCGCCCGACCCGGCCGCGCAGCTGGTGCAGCTGCGCCAGGCCGAATTTGTCCGCCCGGTGCATGATGATCGTGTTCGCGGTCGGCACGTCGATGCCGGTCTCGATGATGGTAGTGCACAGCAGGATGTTGTAGCGCTGTGCCACGAAGTCGCGCATCACCTTTTCCAGGTCGCGCTCGTGCATCTGGCCGTGGGCGACCGCGATGCGCGCCTCGGGCACCAGTTCGACCAGCTGCGCCAGCCGGTTCTGGATGGTATCGACTTCGTTGTGCAGGAAATACACCTGGCCGCCGCGCTTGAGCTCGCGCAGTATCGCTTCGCGGATGATCGAGCCGTCCTCGCTGCGCACGAAAGTCTTGATGGCCAGGCGCTTTTGCGGCGCGGTGGCGATCACCGAGAAATCGCGCAGGCCTTCCAGCGCCATGCCCAGCGTGCGGGGGATCGGCGTAGCCGTCAGGGTCAGCACGTCGACCTCGGCGCGCAGCGACTTGAGGGCTTCTTTCTGGCGCACGCCGAAGCGGTGTTCCTCGTCGATGATGACCAGGCCCAGGCGCGTGAAATTCACGTCGTTCGAGAGCAGCTTGTGGGTGCCGATCACGATATCGAGCGTGCCGTCGGCCATGCCCTTCATCGCCGTGGCGATTTCCTTGCCGCTGCGGAAGCGCGACATTTCCGCGATCTTCACCGGCCAGTCGGCGAAGCGGTCGGCGAACGTTTGCGCATGCTGCTCGGCCAGCAGGGTGGTCGGCGCCAGGATCGCCACCTGCTTGCCGCCCATCACGGCGATGAACGCGGCGCGCAGCGCCACTTCGGTCTTGCCGAAGCCGACGTCGCCGCACACCAGCCGGTCCATCGGCTTGCCCGAGGTCATGTCGCGCATCACGTTGAGGATCGCGGCGGCCTGGTCCGGTGTTTCATCGAAACCGAAGCTTTCGGCGAAGCGCTCGTAGTCGCTCGACGAGTACTCGAACGCGTGGCCCTGCCGCGCCGCGCGCCGTGCATACAGGTTGAGCAGCTCGGCGGCGGTATCGCGCACCTGCTCGGCGGCCTTGCGCTTGGCCTTGTCCCACTGGCCCGAACCCAGCGCGTGCAGCGGCGCATCCTCCGGCGCGCCACCGGAGTAGCGCGAGATCACGTGCAGCTGCGAGACCGGCACGTACAGCTTGGTGTCCTTGGCATACTCGAGGTGCAGGAACTCGGTTTCGCCTTCGCCCAGGTCCATGCTCACCAGGCCCATGTAGCGGCCGATGCCGTGGTTGATGTGCACCACCGGGTCGCCGATCTTCAGCTCGGACAGGTCGCGCACCATCGATTCGACCTGCGTGACGCCTTCCTGCTTTTTCTTGCCGACGCGGCGGCCCGAGCCGGCATACAGCTCGGTTTCGGTGATGAACACCAGCGTCGTCTCGCCGGCGCGCATTTCAAAGCCGGCCTGCAGCGGCGCCACGCCCAGCACGAGGCGGTCGTGCGACGCGAGGAAGCCGGCGTAGCCGTCGACCAGGGCGGGGTGCAGGTCGAATTCGGCGAAATACTGCTGCAGCGTTTCACGGCGGCCGTTCGAATCGGCGCAGATCATCACGCGCAGGTCGGGCCGCAGCGCATAGGCGCGCAGGCTGGCCAGCGGATCGTCGAGGTGGCGGTTGACGGCCACGTTCGGGATCGGCGCCGACAGGTCGGACGGCTCGCCGTCCAGGCTCTTGCCGATCGTCAGCCGGGCATGCGCCTTCGCCAGCGTGAAGAATGCCTCGTCGCGCAGGAAAATCGCCTCCGGCGGCAGGAGCGGACGTTCGCGGTCCGCCTTGAGGAATTTGTAGCGGCTTTCGGTATCGTTCCAGAAGCGGCGGATCGCGCCGTCGATATCGCCCACCAGCGCCAGCGCGGCGCTGGGGCCATCGGGCAGGTAGTCGAACAGCGTGGCCGTCTCTTCGAAGAACAGCGGCAGGTAGTATTCGATGCCGGCCGAGGCGATGCCGCTCTTGATGTCCTTGTAGACCACCGAGCGCGAGGGATCGCCTTCGAACGTCTCGCGCCAGCGGTTGCGGAAGGTGGTGCGCGCCGCTTCGTCCATCGGGAATTCGCGGCCCGGCAGCAGCCGCACTTCATTCACCGGGTACAGCGAGCGCTGCGTGTCGGCATCGAAGGTGCGGATGGTTTCGATGGTGTCGCCGAACAGGTCGAGCCGGTAGGGCAGTGCGGAACCCATCGGGAACAGGTCGATCAGGCCGCCCCGCACCGAGTATTCGCCGGGCGACATCACCTGTGTCACGTGCGTGTAGCCGGCCAGCGTCAGCTGGGCCTTCAGCTTCGCCTCGTCGAGCGATTCGCCCTTCTTGAAGAAGAACGTGTAGGCCGCCAGGAAGGACGGCGGCGCCATGCGCACCAGCGCGGAGGTGGCCGGCACCAGCAGCACGTCGCACTGGCCGCTGCGGATCTCGTGCAGCGTGGCCAGGCGCTCGGAGACCAGGTCCTGGTGCGGCGAAAAGGCGTCGTACGGCAGGGTTTCCCAGTCCGGCAGCAGGTGGCAGCGCAGGCCGGGCGCGAACCACGGGATCTCGTCGAGCAGGCGCTGGCCATCGCTGGCCTGGGCCAGCACGATGGCCAGCATGCGGCCCTGGCTTTTCAGTTGCAGGGCGGCCTGTGCCAGCGCATAGGCGTCGGAAGAACCGTACAGCGCGGGCAGCGCGAAGCGGTTGCCGGGTTTGGGAAGAGCTCGTGTAAAGTCGAAAGGCATGCGGCGGGGTGGCTGGCTGTAGCGGACTGTAACGAAGGCCGCGGGCGCGCGGCAAGGCAACATTATAGTCCATGCACGGTTGCGGCGTCGCCCGTCAGGAGCCGTCATCCGGGGTGCCGCCGCCTTGCCACCGGCCGGTTGCTCATTCGCGGCAACGCAGCAGCAGCGCGGTGATGTTGTCGCGCCCGCCATCGCGCCTGGCCAGTGCCAGCAGCTCGGCGCAGCACGCGTCAAGGTTGTCGTCGCCCGCGCGGGCCAGGATTTCGGCGATCGCTTGCGGGGCCGAATCGCCATACAGGCCATCGCTGCACAGCAGGTAGACATCGCCGGGCGCCACGGCCCGGGTCATCAGCTCCGGCCTGACGGCGGCGGTGGGACCGAGCGCCTGCAGCAACAGGTTGCGCGGCGGCAGTGGCTCCGGCGCCCCCAGGTCGAGCGCCTGCTGGTACAGGGTCTGGTCGCGCGTCAGCTGTGCCATGGCACCGTCGCGCCAGCAGTACAGGCGGCTGTCGCCGACGTGGAAAATGAACGCCGGTCCCTGCGGCGCCGGCTGCCACATGCCGGTGAGCGTGGTGCCCATGCCGGTGCCGTCGGCGTGCTGCCGGGCCACGTTCGCTGCGTAGATCTGCGCGTTCGCGAATTCGATGGCGGCCAGCAGCCTGCCGGCCGCCGTGGCGGCGGCGCCGGGCCAGGTCGCATCCGGATCGCCGGCCGGCCCGCTTCGCGCGTCGAGCAGGTAACTGCACAGTAGCCGGAGGGCATCGCGGCTGGCGATTTCGCCGCCCTCGTGGCCGCCCATGCCGTCGGCCACCGCAAGCAGGCCGAGGTGCGAGGCGATGCAAAAATTGTCCTGGTTGGTACGGCGTACCAGCCCCACGTCGGTGACGCCGCATGCAACGCCCGTGGCCAGTGCGATGTGACCCGCTGGACGCAGGGGTGGCGAAAGCTGCTCCGGATTGTCCAAGGCGCCTCCCGGCAAAGTTCGTTGGTACCGCGTCGGGGCAGCATAGCAGCTGTGCACGCGAACACGCCGTCTTTCAGAAGGCGCCACGCGGCAGCTGCAGGCACCGTCAGTTCACATAGGGCGACGGCTGCGCTTGCGGCTGCGCAGGAGGCTGAGCAGGCATCGGCGCGGGCATCGGCATGGATTCCGCGCCGTCCTCCGGCTCCTGTGCTTCGCTGCCATCGGGCTGGCCCGCATCGAGGTCGATCGCGCGCACGGCCGGATCGTTGGCATACTCTTCGAGCATCCAGTCGTCGCCGACCTGCACCACGCCTTCCGGTACCGGCCGTTCGACAATCGGCCGCCCGGCCAGCGCGCTGCGCATGTAGTCGATCCAGATCGGCAGCGCCAGCGTGGAACCGAATTCGCGGCTGCCCAGCGATTTCGGCTCGTCGTAGCCCATCCAGGCCACCGCCACGATGCCGCCGCCATAGCCGCCGAACCAGCCGTCGAAGGTATCGCTGGTGGTGCCGGTCTTGCCGGCGATGTCCGGCCGGCCGATCTGCTTGACCGCGGCGGCGCCGGTGCCGGTGCGCGCCACCTCGTGCAGCATGCTGTCCATGAGGAAGGCGTTGCGCGGTTCGATCGCCAGGGCCGATTCGTCCGGCCGGGCCGGGCGCTTGGCGACACGCAGCACCTTGCCGTCGGCGTCTTCCACGCTGGCGATCAGCAACGGCTGCACCCGGTAGCCGCCATTGGCGAACACGGCGTAGGCGCCGGCCATCTGCAGCGGCGTGACGGCGCCGGTGCCGAGCGCCATGGTCAGGTTGTTCGGATGGCGCGCCAGGTCGAAGCCGAAGCGGCCCAGGAAATCGTGCGCATACGGCACCGTGACGGCGCGCAGGATGCGCACCGACGGCACGTTCTTCGATTTGGCCAGCGAAACGCGCATCGAGATCGGCCCGTCGAACACGAAATCGTCGTTCTGCGGGCGCCAGGGCGCGCCGTTGGCGCCGCCGGGCAGTTCGAGCGGCACGTCGGCGATCAGCGTGCCCGGGCCGTAACCCTTGTCGACGGCCGCCGAATATACGAAGGGCTTGATCGCCGAGCCGGGCTGGCGCCATGCCTGCGTCACGTGGTTGAATTTCTGCAGGTTGTAGTCGAAGCCGCCGACCATCGAGCGGAAGGCGCCGCTGAGCGGGTCGATCGACACGAACGCCGCCGCCACCTGCGGCACCTGCGTGATCGACCAGCCCTTTTTACCTTCGGCCACGCGGATGATGGCGCCCGGGCGGATGCGCACCGCCTCCCTGGCTTTCGGCGACAGCGCGGCCGTTGCCAGCTTCAGGCCGTCGCCGGTGATCGTCACGTCAACCCCGTCGGCGGTCTCGGCGCGCACCGCGCGGCCGCTGGCGGACAGCACCACGGCGGCGATCAGGCCGTCGCTGACCGGCCGCGCCGCCAGTGCGCGGTCGATCTCTTCCTCGCGCTCTTCGTCGTCTTCCGGCAGCGTGATGAAGGCTTCCGGCCCGCGGTAGCCGTGCCGCTGGTCGTAGGCGATGACGTTGCGGCGCACCGCTTCATAGGCGGCATTCTGGTCGGCGCTCAGGATCGTGGTGCGCACCACGATGCCGCGCGTGTAGGCTTCTTCCTTGTATTCCTCGAACGCAGCCTGGCGTGCCAGTTCGGCCACATATTCGGCATGGGTGTCGAACTGCTGGCCTTTGCGGCTGATGCGCAGCGTCTGCGCCTTGGCCTTTTCGTACTGCGCATCGGTGATATAGCCCACGTCCAGCAGCCGGCGCAGCACGACCTGCTGGCGCACCTTGGCGCGCTTGAAATTGGTGATCGGGTTATGGCGCGACGGATTTTTGGGCAGGCCGGCCAGCATCGCGATCTCGGCGATCGAAAGCTGCTTCAGCGGCTTGTCGAAGTAGGTCTGGGCGGCGGCACCGAAACCGAACGTGCGCTGGCCCAGGTAGATCTGGTTCATGTACAGTTCGAGGATCTGGTCCTTGGTCAGCGCATCCTCGATCTTGTATGCAAGCATCACTTCGTTGAGCTTGCGGGCGATGACCTTTTCGCGCGTCAGGTAGAAATTGCGCGCGACCTGCATCGAGATCGTCGATCCGCCCTGGCGGAAACTGCCCGCCAGGTTGGCCTTGACCGAGCCGGGCACGCGCAGCCAGTCGACTCCGCCGTGTTCGTAGAAGCGGGTATCCTCGATCGCGATGATGGCTTTCTTCATCATGTCCGGAATCTGCGCCACCGGAACGAAGTCACGGTGCTCCTCGCCGAATTCGCCGATCAGCACCTTGTCCGCGGTGTAGACGCGCAGCGGGATCTTCGGCTTGTAGTCGGTGACGGCATCGAGCGCGGGCAGGCGCGGCCGCACGATCAGGAACAGGTAGCCCAGCAGGGCGAGGGTGGCCAGGATGCCGGCCGCGGCGGCTGCGATCAGGCCAAACAGGACGTTGCGGCGGTTCAGCCAGGAAGGAAGGTTGCTCAAGACTAAGGGTTCCTTGTTGCAGGGTTACAAAAGCGCGGGCCATTATAGACCAGTGTACTGGCGCCGCCGGCCGTGGCGCCCCTGCCACAGCGGCGGTGAAAATGCCGGGCGGGCCTTGAAAAACCCGATCCAGCGCCGAGGTAGGCATCATGCTGAAGTCCAAACTCAACTGGCGCCGCCCGCTGTTCTACCTGCTGCTGCCGGTATTGCTGGTGATGGTGTTCCTCGGCTTTCCGCTGCCGGTCGCGCCACCGCCCGCGCTCAAGCCGGCGCAGGAACAGTCCGATACGGTCCGCAAGCGCAAGGAGGGCTGACTATCCCGCGCCGCTTTCCTGATCCCCTTGCAAGGAGCACGATTTGTATCGTATCTTCATGGAAATAAGAGCAGTCCAGTTCGGGAGCTAAGGTTGATGGCAGCGGCAAGGCAGGACGTCGATTGCGACGTGTTGGTGGTGGGAGGCGGCATCAACGGCGCGGGCATCGCCCGCGACGTGGCGGGCCGCGGGCTGTGCGTGGTGCTGTGCGAGCGCGACGACCTGGCTGCGCACACGTCGTCCGCTTCCACCAAGCTGATTCACGGCGGCCTGCGCTATCTCGAGCATTATGAATTCGGCCTGGTGCGCAAGGCGCTGGCGGAGCGCGAGGTGCTGCTGCGCGCGGCGCCCCATGTGGTGAAGCCGATGCGTTTCGTGATGCCGCACACCGGCCAGCGCCCGGCGCTCCTGATCCGCGCGGGGCTGTTCCTGTACGACCGGCTGGCGCGGCGCGAACTGCTGCCGGCATCGGAAAGCATCGCGCTGTCGAGCCACCCGGCCGGCCGTTCCCTGAAACCCGCGCTGGACGAGGCATTCGTGTACTCGGATGGCTGGGTCGACGATGCCCGCCTGGTCGTCCTGAATGCAGTGGACGCGGCGCAGAAAGGCGCCTGCATCCTCACGCGTACGGCCTGCACCGAAGTGCGCCGCGAGAACGGGCTGTGGCGTGTCACGCTGCGCAAGCCGGACGGCACGCACAAGCAGATCACCGTGCGCTGCATCGTCAACGCGGCCGGGCCGTGGGCCGCGGCGTTCCTGGACAGCGCGCTGCACCGGCCTGCGCAAAGCCGGCTGCGGCTGGTAAAAGGCAGCCATATCGTGGTGCGGCGCCTGTTCGCGCACGACGATGCCTACCTGTTCCAGCACGACGACGGCCGCATCGTCTTTGCCATTCCCTACGAGCGCGACTTCACGCTGATCGGCACCACGGACGTGGAATACAGCGGCGATCCGTCCGCGGTGGCGATCGGCGCCGAGGAGATCGGCTACCTGTGCGGCGTGGCCAGCCATTATTTCCGCGAGCCCGTCACGCCTGCCGATGTGGTGTGGAGCTTTGCCGGTGTGCGGCCGCTGCTCGACGATGCTTCGGCCAGCGCCAGCGCCGTCACGCGCGACTACCGGCTGCAGCTGGACGATGCGGCCGGCGGCGCGCCGCTGCTGACCGTCTTCGGGGGCAAGCTGACCACCTATCGCAAGCTGGCGGAGGAGGGCGCCGATCTGGTGTGCAAGGCGCTCGGGCACCGCGCCGGCGCCTGGACCGCCGGCGCCTGCCTGCCGGGGGGCGACCTGTTCGGCGCCAAGCCGCAGGCGCGTTCCGTGCTGGAGTTCGACGAATGGCGCTCGCGCCTGCATGTCCACTATGACTGGCTCGACTGTGCGCTGATCGGCCGCTATGCCCGGGCCTACGGCACGCGGATCCACACGCTGCTGCAGGGCCGCACGGCAATGCCCGACATGGGCGAACAGGTGCTGCCGGGACTGTACGAGGCGGAACTGGCCTACCTGCGGCGGCACGAATGGGCGGCGACGGCCGACGATATCCTGTGGCGCCGTACCAAGCTGGGCCTGCATCTGGGCCCGGAAGCCCCGGCCGTGCTCGACGCCTGGCTGCGCGCGCATCCCTTGGGCTAGGGAGCCTGGTAGCGGCGAAAAAAAACGGCAGCCGCTGGCTGCCGTTTTTACTGCCGATGAAAGGCGCTTACTTCACGCCATGCATCAGCTTCTGGATCAGCGGTGCCAGCAGGAACAGCAGCGCGCCGCCGATGACCAGCGACCAGAAGCCGAAGTTGTAGCCGGACAGCGCCGATGCCACCGACATGCCCGACTCGCCGGACACGTGCGAGGCGAAGATGCCGGACAGGTTGTTGCCGATACCGGTCGACAGGAACCAGCCGCCCATGCCGAGGCCGACGAGGCGGATCGGCGCGAGCTTGGTCACCATCGACAGGCCGATGGGCGACAGGCAGAGCTCGCCGACGGACTGGATCACGTAGACCATGAAGAGCGTCCAGAACGGGATCATGCCGGCGTCGTCGAGCAGGCTGCCCAGCGCGAACATCAGCAGCAGGAAGGCCAGGCCGTTGAAGATCAGGCCCAGGCCGAACTTGCGTGGGATCGACGGTTCGACATTGCGCCGGGCCGTGAAGATCCAGATCGCCGCAATGACCGGCGCGCAGGTGATGATGGCGATCGAGTTCACGCTCTGGAACCAGGCGGTCGGGAATACCCAGTCGCCGAAGGTGCGGTTGACGATGTTCTCGGCCAGGAAGGTGAACGAGCTGCCGGCCTGTTCGAAGAACATCCAGAACAGGATGTTGAACGCGAAGATGATCATCATGGCCCAGACCTTGTCGCGGGCGACCGGGCCGTTGCGGTAACCCTCGACCAGCAGCATCACCGCCAGCAGGATGAACAGCACGGTCAGCACGCCTTGCAGCTGCTGCGCACCCACGGCCAGCAGCGCGTAGACCACCGGGATCACGAACAGCGCGCCAACCACCACGTACAGCACGCGGGCCATGCCCTGCGCCTGCGGCTCGGGCATGCCGATGTTCTTCAGCTCGGCGCGGCCGAAATAGAACCAGACCAGCGAGATCAGCATGCCGATGCCGGAGGCGATGAACACTACCTTGTAGGCCGGCGTGTCGCCCGTGTTGAACACATACTGGGCCAGGTATTGCGTGAGGATCGGGGCGATGAACGCGCCGGCGTTGATACCCATGTAGAAGATCGTGAAGCCGCTGTCGCGCCGCGAATCGCTCGATGCGTACAGCTTGCCCACCATCGTCGAGATGTTCGGCTTGAACAGGCCGTTACCGGTGATGATCGTGGCCAGGCCGATCTTGAACAGCGTCTGGTCGGGCAGCGCGATCATGAACAGGCCCGCCGCCATGAACGTGGCGCCGATCAGGATCGAGCGCTGGTAACCCAGCACGCGGTCGGCCACGTAGCCGCCGAACAGCGCGGCCGCATACACCAGCGCGAGATAGGAACCATAGGTGAGGTTGGCGTCGGCTTCGCCAGAGGCGGCACCGGCGTGGAACTGGGCCACGATATACAGCACCAGCGCCCAGCGGATGCCGTAGAACGCGAAGCGTTCCCAGAACTCCGTCATGAAGAGCATCCAGAGCGGAGCGGGATGCCCTAGGATCTGCCTGAACTCGGGGATGGCCGTGTCAACTGCCTTGCTTGAACCGCTCATGCGGCATCTCCTGGAAAAAAAGTCGCCATTGTAATGGACCCCCGAAAATTGTCGACCGATTCATGTGGTGCATTGCACCAATGTGGTTCGTTTGAAAAGATTGCAATACTCTCACCGCGCCGATGTCGTATATTGCAGTCATACGGTGCAACAGGTATTAACTCAATAAAGGATGGTCGTATCATGGAACAAGGCTTTGTCGACACACTGATTTCTCCGGAAGGCAAACTCGAAGTACTGTCGAAAGCGGAAGTGGTGAAGCTGCTCGATACCGGCAAGGGCGGGCTGTATAAAACCTTCCGCCAATGCGCGCTGGCCGTGCTCAATTGCGGCAGTACCGTCGATGACGGCAAGGAACTGCTGGACCGTTACCAGTCGTTCGACATCAACATCCTGCAGCGCGAACGCGGCATCAAGCTCGAGATCAAGGGCGCGCCGGCGATTGCCTTCGTTGACGGCAAGATGATCAAGGGTATCCACGAACACCTGTTCGCGGTCCTGCGCGATATCGTCTTTGTCAGCAACGAAGTCACGGACAACCCCAAGTTCGACATGGCCAGCACGGAAGGCATTACCGACGCGGTATTCCACATCCTGCGCAATGCCAACGTGCTGCGCCCGCAAACCAATCCGAACCTGGTGGTGTGCTGGGGCGGCCATTCGATCAATCGCGCCGAATACAATTATTCGAAGGAAGTGGGCTACCAGCTCGGCCTGCGCGCACTCGACATCTGCACCGGCTGCGGCCCGGGCGCGATGAAAGGGCCAATGAAGGGGGCGACCA
>DASVVD010000950.1:0-4996 GCA_036386715.1 Pseudoduganella sp. | reverse complement strand
CCACCCGCTTCGTGCTGATGAACACCGAGGGCAAGGATTGCAGCGCCAGCGATGCCGACCTGTCGCCGGCGGACAAGTGGATCGTCTCGCTGCTCAACCGCACCGAGCAGGACGTGGCGAAAGGCTTTGCCGACTTCCGCTTCGACAATATCGCCACCGCGATCTACAAGTTCGTGTGGGACGAATACTGCGACTGGTACCTGGAACTGGCCAAGGTGCAGGTCCAGCAAGGCAGCGAAGGCCAGCAGCGCGCTACCCGCCACACGCTGCTGCGCGTGCTGGAAGTGGTGCTGCGCCTGGCGCACCCGGTGATCCCGTTCGTGACCGAACAGCTGTGGCAGACCGTCGCTCCCCTTGCTGGCAAGGGCGATACCGAAGGCAAATCGATCATGGTGCAGCCATACCCGATCGCCAGCGAGTCGGCCATCGACACGGAGGCCGAAGCCTGGATCGCCGAACTGAAGGCGATGACCGACGCGACCCGCAACCTGCGCGGCGAGATGAAGCTGTCGCCATCGGTGCGCGTGCCGCTGATCGTGGAAACCACGGCGCTTGATCGCGACAAGATCACCGCGTTCGCACCGTACGTACAGATGCTGGGCAAGCTGTCCGAAGTGCAGATCGTGGAGGCGCTGCCGGAATCGCCGGCCGCCGTGTCCGTGGTCGGCACCACCAAGCTGATGCTGAAGGTGGAGATCGACGTGAAGGCCGAACGCGAACGCCTGTCGAAGGAAATCGCCCGCCTGGAAGGCGAAGTGGCCAAGGCTTCCGGCAAGCTGTCGTCGGAAAGTTTCGTGGCGCGCGCTCCAGCCGCCGTGGTGGCCCAGGAACAGGAACGTGTCGCCACGTTCTCGGCCACGCTCGACAAGCTGCGCGAGCAGTTCGCCAAGCTGCCGGCCGCGTAAGCGTTTTCGCCGCGGCTCCAACGCTGATCTGAAAGCCGGACCGGGTTCGCCCACTCCGGCTTTTTTTCGCCTGCGCTACACTGCCTGGACAATCACGCCAAGGAGACTTCGATGCACGTCCGGCATTTCACTGCGCTGCTTTTCGCTACCTTCGTCACCGCGCCTTTGCTTACCCCCCTGCCCGCCCTGGCCGACAATGCTTCCGCCGTCGGCCTGTGGAAGAACATCGATGACCAGACCGGCAAGCCGAAGGCCGAGATCCGCATCAGCGAAGCGAACGGCGTGCTGCAGGGCCGCATCGAAAAACTGTACCGGCCCGCCGGCCAGGAGCAGAACCCGATCTGCGACAAGTGCGAAGGCGCCGACAAGGGCAGGCCGATCATCGGGCTGTCGATCATCGACGGCATGAAGAAGGATGGCGACGGCTATGCCGGCGGCACGATCCTCGATCCCGAAAACGGCAAGGTGTACAAGAGCAAGATGAAGCTGGTGGAAGGCGGCAAAAAGCTCGAGGTGCGCGGCTATATCGGCGTGCCGGTGCTGGGGCGGTCGCAGACCTGGCTGCGGCAGGAATAAGCGGTACTGCCGCCGCCCGCTAGGGCTTCTTCGTCAGCGTGATCTCGAACAGTTTCGGCCAGCGCTTGCCAGTGACGAACAGCCGCTTCTTCGCGGCATCGTAAGCAATGCCGTTGGCGACGTTGTCGCTGTTCTGCGCGGCGCCGGCCAGCCTGTCCAGCCCCTTCAGGTCGATCCAGCCACGCACCTGGCCGCTGAACGGGTCGATGCGGGCAACGCGGTCGGTCTGCCAGATGTTCGCGAAGATCTCGCCGTCGACCCATTCGAGCTCGTTGATCTGCGTGACATTGACGCCATCGGCCGAGACGCGGATGCGGCGCGTCACCTGCAGGGTGTCGGGATCGAGCACGCGGATGTATTGCGTGCCGTCGCTCATGTAGAGGCGCTTGCCGTCCGTGGTCAGTGCCCAGCCTTCGCCCTGGTACTGGAAGGTGCCCGCTGGCTGGAACGTGTCGATGTCGAAGACGAAACCGAGCTGGCTGTTCCATGTCAGGCTGACGATCTTTTTCCCGACGGGCGCGATGCCTTCGCCAAAATACTGCGACGGGATATCGCGCTGCAGCAGCACCTTGCCCGTTTCCAGTTCCACCTTGCGGATCGACGACTGGCCGTTCAGGCCCGTGCTTTCATAGAGCACGCCGTCCTGGTAGAACAGGCCTTCGGTGAAGGCCTGCGGATCGTGCGGATAGGTGGCCTTGACGGCGTAGCCATAGACGGGAACGGCGGCCTGGGCGAGTCCGCAGCAGGCCAGCGCGAGGGAAGCAAGTAGAGTTTTTATCGGCATGCGCGGAAGCATACCGCAAAAATCCCCGGACTTTAACTGACCCCTGCCTTGCGCAGGTGGCCATCGAGCGCATTGGCGAAACGCTGGCGGTCCGCCTGCCCGTAGGCCGACGGGCCGCCGGTATCGACGCCGCTGCCGCGCAGTTCGTCCATGAAGGCACGCATCGTCAGCTGCTGGGCGATGTTGTCCGGCGTGTAGAAGTCGCCGCGCGGGTTGAGCGCATGGGCGCCCTTCTTCAGTATGTCGGCCGCCAGCGGAATGTCGGCCGTGATCACCAGGTCGCCCGGTTCGGCCAGCCGCACGATCTCGCGGTCGGCCACGTCGAAGCCGGCTGGCACCTGCACCGAGCGCACGAATTTCGATGGCGGCACGCGCAGCAGCTGGTTCGCCACCAGCGTGACCTCCACCTGCACGCGGTCGGCGACCCGGTAGAGGATTTCCTTGACGGCGCCCGGGCAGGCGTCCGCATCGACCCAGATCTTCATGCGCCGGGCACCCGCATTCACACCGGCATTCACCACAGTTCGCCCGTGAGGCTGGTACGCGGCGCCTTCAGGCCGAAATGCTCGTAGGCGACCGGCGTGGCCACCCGCCCGCGCGGCGTGCGCTGCAGGTAGCCCTGCTGGATCAGGTAAGGCTCGAGCACGTCCTCGATCGTGTCGGCAGCCTCGCCGATCGCAGCGGCCAGGTTGCCGACGCCGACCGGGCCGCCGTTGAACTTGAACAGCACCGCTTCGAGCAGCTTGCGGTCCATCACGTCGAAGCCCACGGTGTCCACGTCCAGCATGATCAGCGCGGCATCGGCGACGTCCTTGGTGATGTCGCCATTGCCCTTCACTTCCGCATAATCGCGCACGCGGCGCAGCAGGCGGTTGGCGATACGGGGCGTACCGCGGGCGCGGCGGGCGATTTCCACGGCGCCGCTGTCGTCGATGTTGGCTTTCAACAGCGAGGCGCTGCGCAGGACGATCTTGGCCAGTTCTTCCGTCGTGTAGAACTCCAGGCGTGCCACGATGCCGAAGCGGTCGCGCAGCGGATTGGTCAGCATGCCCGCGCGGGTGGTGGCGCCGACCAGCGTGAACGGCTGCAGGTCCAGCTTCACCGAACGGGCAGCCGGGCCTTCGCCGATCATGATGTCGATCTGGTAGTCCTCCAGCGCCGGGTAGAGGATCTCCTCGACCACCGGCGACAGACGGTGGATCTCGTCGATGAACAGCACGTCGTTGGCTTCGAGGTTGGTCAGCAGCGCGGCCAGGTCGCCCGGGCGCTCCAGCACGGGGCCGGACGTCTGGCGCAGGTTGACGCCCATCTCGCGCGCGATGATGTTGGCCAGCGTGGTTTTACCCAAGCCCGGCGGGCCGAACAGCAAAGTGTGATCGAGCGCCTCGTTGCGCCCCCTGGCGGCGGAGATGAAGATTTCAAGCTGGTTGCGGATCTTCTGCTGGCCGACGTATTCGTCGAGCAGCTTGGGCCGCAGCGCACGTTCGATCGCTTCCTCGTTCGGCGACGAGGGCGCGGCATCGATGATGCGCTGCTCTGTAAAATTATCGGTCTGGATGCTCATAGCCTGGTTTCTCCAATCAACCTTTGGACAGCGCCTTCAGCGCCTGCTTGATGCCGTCGGAGACCGAAGCGCCGGCCGGCACGGACTTCAGTGCCAGCAGCGCTTCCTTGTCGGAGTACCCCAGCGAGATCAGCGCGTTCAGCACATCGCTCTGCGCATCCGGCACCGCGGCAACGCCGCCGACAGCGCCCAGGTCCGCACCCAGTTTCCCCTTCAGTTCGAGCAGCAGGCGTTCGGCCGTTTTCTTGCCGATGCCGGGCACTTTCACGAGGCGGCCGGCTTCCTGGCGCGTGACGGCCTGCGCCAGGTCGGCGATCGACATGCCGGACAGGATCGCCAGCGCCATGCGCGCACCGATACCGCTGATCTTGATGAGCTGGCGGAAGACCACGCGTTCCTCGGCGTGGCCGAAGCCGTACAGCAGGTGCGCATCCTCGCGCACGGTCAGGTGCGTGAACAGGGTGACGCGCTCGCCCACATGCGGCAGGTTGTAGAAGGTACTCATCGGCACGTCGACCTCGTAGCCGACGCCGGCCACGTCGACCAGCAGTTGCGGCGGATTTTTTTCAAGCAGAACACCGGAGAGACGTCCGATCATGGCACAGCCTTACAAATGAAAGATGACAGTAGTTTAGCCGACCAGGCGGCCGCGCTTCATGTGCAAGCCGGTCATGCCGGTTGCGGCGATGGCGGCCAGCGTGTCGTGCGAATTGGCGTGGCAGATGGCGACGCCGAGCGCGTCGGCCGCGTCGCTGCCGGGCAGCCCCGGCAGGGCCAGCAGCCGCGACACCATCAGCTGCACCTGCTCCTTGGCCGCCTTGCCGGTGCCGGTAACGGCCTGCTTGATCTGCGTGGGCGAATACTCGGCCACCGACAGCGCCCGGCTCACCAGCCCGCAAATGGCGGCGCCGCGCGCCTGCCCCAGCAGCAAGGTCGATTGCGGATTGACGTTGACGAAGACTTTTTCGATGGCGGCGCAGGCGGGACGGTAGGTCGCGACGATCTCGCCGACGCTGCGCAGGATGACCTTCAGGCGCGGCGGCAAGGCGCCGTCGCTGCCGGTCTTGATGGTGCCGGACGCGATGTAGCGCAGTTTGCTGCCCTGCTTCTCGATCACGCCGAAACCGGTAGTGCGCAGGCCAGGGTCAATGCCAAGAATTATCATGG
>DASVVD010000949.1:0-9563 GCA_036386715.1 Pseudoduganella sp. | reverse complement strand
CGTTATTGGTCACGCCGTCGATCGCGATCTTGCGCGGCCGGTAGGCTTCGGGCACTTCGCGCACCAGGTCGATGGTCAGCATGCCGTTGTCGAAACCGGCGCCGGTGACCTTCACGTGGTCGGCCAGCTGGAAGCGCTGCTCGAAGTCGCGGGCGGCGATGCCGCGGTGCAGGAACGTGCGCTCCACCGCGTCCTTCTGCTTGCGGCCGGTGATCACCAGGGCGTCGCGCTCGGTGGTGATATCGAGCTCGGAACGGTCGAAGCCGGCCAGTGCCATGACGATGCGGTATTTGTCTTCGGCCACCAGTTCCACGTTATACGGCGGATAGGTGGGCGCCTCGGCGGCATTGAGCTGGTTGGCCAGGCGGTCGATGCCGATGGCGGTACGGTACAGGGGGGTCAGGTCAAAAGTACGCATGATCAATCCTTTCAATAAGCGATATCGGTGCGGTCCCCAGGCGGGCAACCGCGGGTACGAATGTTTGAACAAGGTTTCGGTGGCGGACACCGGGTCCGCCAGGGCTCGCCGTGCGGCAAGCCGGCCAGCGACGGATTACGCCGCGGCGCGCGATTGCTCGATCGCAGGCGCGCTGTCGGTGCCGCCGCCGATGTCGATCTTGCGGGGCTTCAGCGCTTCGGGCACTTCACGCACCAGGTCGATGGTCAGCATGCCGTTCTGGAACGACGCGCCGGTCACCTTCACGTGGTTGGCGAGCTGGAAGCGCTGCTCGAAGTCGCGTGCCGCGATGCCGCGGTGCAGGTAGGTGCGCTCGGCACCGTCCTTCTGCTTGCGGCCGACGATGTGCAGCGATTCGCGTTCGCTGGTGATGTCGATTTCCGAACGGTCGAAGCCGGCAAGCGCCATCACGATGCGGTATTCGTTCTCGGAGACGAGTTCGACGTTATACGGCGGATAGCTGGGCTGCGTTTCGGCGCTGTTGAGCATATTGGCCAGGCGGTCGAAGCCGATGGCGGTACGGTACAGAGGAGTCAGGTCAAAAGTACGCATGATGGATATCCTTTCAAGGTTAAGCGATATCGGGCCGGTCTAGCTTGCCAGCCCACTTCGGCCCCCTTCTGGGCGACCGATGTACCCAATATACGGCGGGCCACAAAGGTTTCAAGGGGCACTTTTTGAAAAACTTTTGCATTTACATTCTGAAACAATTCAAATTTCCTACGTGCTACACTCGCCCGCTCGGACCAACCTGACCATACCTGCCGATGACCTTGCCATTGCCACTGCGCGCAGCGATCCTGCCAGCGCTTCTAGCCGCCACCGTTTTCACCAGCACCGCCAGCGCCGATCCGCTGCCGCCTTCGTCGAACCAGCCCTACCCCGGCACGATCCAGATGAAGATCGACGCCACCGACACCGCCCGCAACATCTTCCGCATCCAGCAGTCGATCCCGGTCAAGCCGGGCAAGATGACGCTGCTGTTTCCGCAATGGGTCACGGCGCAGCACGGCCCCACGGGTGCGCTGCACCAGCTCGCCGGCCTGAAGGTATCGGCGAACGGCAAACCGGTGGCATGGAAGCGCGATCCGCTGAACGTGTTCGCATTCCAGGTGGAGGTGCCGCGCGACGCCAGGATGCTGGAAGTCGAATACCAGCACCTGTCCCCGAACGAAGCGGGCCAGGGGCGTATCGCCGTGACACCGGACATCCTCGGCATCCAGTGGCAATCGATGACGATGTACCCGGCCGGCTACAACGTGCGCCGGATCCCGATCCAGACCACGCTGACCCTGCCGGCAGGCTGGCAGTACGGTACGGCACTGGAAACCGCATCGCGCCAGGGCGACGAAGTGCGCTTCAAGACGACCGACCTGGAAACGTTCATCGACTCGCCGCTGTTCGCCGGCCGCTACTACAAGCAGATCGACCTCGATCCGGGTGCGAAGCTGCCGGTGCGCCTGAACATCGTGGCCGATTCGCAGGAAGCGCTGGAAGCGAAGCCGGAGCAGATCGCCCCGCACCGCGAGCTGATCAAGCAGGCCTACAAGCTGTTCGATTCGCAGCACTACACGCACTACGATTTCCTGTTTGCGCTGTCGGACGAATTCGGCGGCGTGGGCCGCGAGCACCACCAGTCCAGCGAGAACGGCGTGAAGGCCAACTACTTCACCGAGTGGAACAAGACCGAAGCCGTGCGCACGCTGCTGCCGCACGAATTCACGCACTCGTGGAACGGCAAGTTCCGCCGCCCGAAAGGCCAGGACGTGGCCAACTTCAACACGCCGCTGGACAACAACCTGTTGTGGGTCTACGAAGGCCAGACGCAGTACTGGGGCCAGGTGCTGTCGTCCCGCTCCGGCCTGGTGCAGCAGTCCAGCGTGCGCGACATGATCGCCAGCATGGCCGCCACGTACGCCAATGTGCAGGGCCGCAGCTGGCGCCCGGTGATCGATACCACCAACGATCCGATCATCAGCCAGCGACGCCCGCAGGTCTGGCCGAACTGGCAGCGCAGCGAGGATTACTACTCCGAAGGCGCGCTGATCTGGCTCGATGTCGACACCAAACTCCGCGAGCTGTCCGGCGAGAAGCGCTCGCTCGATGACTTTGCCAAGGTGTTCTTCGGCGTCGACAACGGCACCGTCGTGGCCAAGCACTACACGTTCGACGACGTGGTCAAAGCGCTGAACACGCTGCAGCCGTTCGACTGGGCACCGTTCCTGCACAAGCGCGTCGAGGAAACCGGCCCGGCCCCGCTGGACGGCCTGGCCCGCGCCGGCTGGAAGCTGGTCTACACGGACAAGCAGACCGACTTTCTGAAGGGCGTGGAGGACATGAGCAAGACCGCCAGCTTCCAGTATTCGCTGGGCTTCTCGGTGGGCAATGACGGCAAGATCGCGGCCGTCGTGTGGGATGGCCCGGGCTTCAAGGCCGGCCTGTCCGGCAATACCACGGTGCTGGCCGTCAACGGCCGTGCCTACAAGCCGGAACTGCTGCGCTCGGCCGTCACCGCGGCCACCAAGGACAGCAAGCCGATCGACCTGCTGGTCAAGCGCGGCAACGATTACCGCACCGTGTCGCTCGACTACCACGATGGCCTGAAGTACCCGCGCCTGGAACGGATCGACGGCACGCCGGACCGCCTGCAGCTGATCCTGCAGCCGCGCAAGTAAGTACCTAAATAAGTACGCAAGTAAGTACGCAAATAAGTACATAAATAAGCATCGACGCATGGCTGCGGGCGCACCTCCTTCACGGACGTGCGCCCGTTTTTCATCCGCCGCGCTACAGTACCCTGCCCTGGAGACCGCCATGATCACACTGCATACCTGGACCACCCCGAACGGCCGCAAGCCCCTCATCCTGCTCGAAGAACTGGGCGTTCCCTATGACATCGTGCCGGTCAATCTCGGCAAGGACGAGCAGTTCCGGCCCGAGTTCCTGAAGCTGTCGCCGAATAACAAGATTCCCGCTATCGTGGACGACAATGCGGATGACGAAGCCGCGGGCGGCCCGTTGTCGCTGTTCGAAAGCGGCGCGATCCTGACTTACCTGGCGGACAAATACGGCCGCTTCCTGGCGCCGTCCGGCGCGGCCCGCTGGCAGGCCACGCAGTGGCTGCACTGGCAGATCGGCGGCCTGGGCCCGATGCTGGGCCAGCTGGGTTTCTTCGCGAAACAGGACGATCCGTTCGCACTGGAACGCTTCACCAAGGAAGCCGACCGCCTGCTGACGGTACTCGACACGCAACTGGCCGGCTCGCAATACGTGGCCGGCGCCGACTATACGATCGCCGACATCGCCTGCTACACGTGGATCATGGCCGCCAGCGAGCGCCTGAAGGACACATTGGGCGAACTGCTGCAAAAACCCGATCTGCAGCGCTGGCTGGCGCTCGTCGGCGCGCGGCCTGCGGTGCAGAAGGGCATGGCCTGGAAACCCGGCGCCTGATTCCGCCGGATTGACCTGCCGCGCTGCAAGGCAGCCTCGCCGGGCGGCTCAATGCAGTGCGGCGCGCAGCGCCGACGCCTCGAAATAGACATGGCGGATGACCGGATGTTCCGCAGCGATCGCCGCCTCGAGCCGGGCAATCGCCCGCTCCACCTCGTCGATTGGCATGCCCCGGCGGAACTGCACGGAGGCTGCCAGCAGCACCTCGTCAGGCCCCATCTGCATGGTGCGCAGGCTTGCAACGTGGTCCAGCGCAGGCTCGCGATCGAACAGCGCATGCAGCGCCGCCACCTGGTCGCGGTCGATGCTTTCGCCCACCAGCAGGCCGCCGGTCTCCCGTGCCAGCATGAAGGCCGCGCCGACCAGCAGCACGCCGATCAGGATCGAGGCGGCGGGATCGCAATACGGGTTGTTGAAATAGTGGCCCAGCGCGATGCCGGCAGCGGCGATCACGATGCCCAGCAGCGCGGCCGAGTCCTCGATGAAGACCGTGAACACCGACGCATCCTTGCTCGCACGGACAGCCTGCCACAGCGTGGTGCCCGGCTTGCGCGATGCGTTCAATGCCTTGCGCGACACGTTCCAGCTATAGCCCTCGAACACGGCGGCGGCGCCCAGGACGACATAGTTCCACAGCGGGTCTTCCAGCGGTGGCGGCGCCTGCAGCGCGGCGATGCCGTGGTAGATCGACAGCCCGCCGCCCAGTGAAAATACCGACAGCGCAACGATCAGCGCCCAGAAATACAGCGATTTGCCGTAGCCAAACGGATGCTTGCGGTCGGCCGGGCGGGCGCTCTGCCGCTCGCCCAGCAGCAACAGGAATTCATTGCCGGTATCGACGGCCGAGTGGATGCCTTCCGCCACCATCGACGCGCTGCCGGTGATGCCCGCTACGATGAACTTGGCGGTGGCGATGCCGAGGTTGGCGACGATCGCGGCGTAGATGACTTTCTGGGAATCCTTGCGCGATGCCTTGTCCCCGGCGCCGGACATTCCGGTACCCGCCTCGGTCGGTTGCTCCAGGGGGTTGCCGGTACCGCCCGGTTGCGCGGCCTGTGCCGTATTCCCTCTTGCTGCATCATGTGCCGATGCCCGCACTGCGTTGTGGTCTTGCCTGGCGTCTTTCATACGATTCTCCACTCTGGGCAATCAGGGTGGTGGAATGGCATGGAGGCGTCTGTACGGCTGCGCACGCGTGGCGTGTTACTTTTTCCTGCGATGCGTTATCAAGCGACAAGCGTCTGCACCATGAAAAAAGCCCGCGTCGCGCGGGCTTTGAACATCTGGAACCGCTGGCTTACTGGGCGGCTGGTGCCGGGGTAGCAGCGACGGTCGTGTCCTTGGTTTCCTTGGCGGTTTCGGTCGTTGCCACGTGCTTGGCCTTGTGCTTGGCATGCTTCGCGCCTGCCTTGGCGACCTTGGCATCGGCCTTCGCTTCGGTGGCATCGGCCTTTGCTTCCTTTGCATCGGCGTTGGCGACGACCTTGGCTTCCTTGGCTTCGGCTGCCTTGACTTCAGCCTTCGCGCCCTGCTTTTCATGCTTGGCTTCGGCTTTCACGGCGGCTGGCGTGGCGGGCGTGGCTGGCGTGGCGGCCGGAGCCGGGGACTGGGCAAAAACTGCGGTAGCGAACAGGCCGGCGATCAGGGTAACGATGGTCTTTTTCACGATGAGGTCCTTGGAGTTTTGCGGTTGATGTGCACGTCGTTTGCGTGTCACTTGCTCCTGAAAACGCAGCCATGCAGATGCGTGTTGACCGACGTTACAAAGCGTTACTGTACTGACAGATGCTTACACTGCACAGGTTCGGCGGCAACGCTACGGCACGATGAAAAATCGCGCCCGGTGGTTACCGACCGCCTGGCAAGTCAACCATGGCGTGATCACGCAGGTAGCGTTCGCTCCATGCGGCGATCAGGTTCGCCACGTACACCGCATCGTCGCGCTTCGTCAGCAGGTGGTCCGCCGTATCGAGCGAGACGTAGCTCTTCGGGTGCTTTGCCGCGATGAAAATGTTCATGGCGTTCTCGATGCCCACCGTGGTGTCGCTCGGCGCATGCATCACCAGCAGCGCCTTCCTCAGCGCGCCGATCTTTTCCTTCAGCCTGTGCTCGGCCACGTCGTCGAGGAACTGCTTGCGGATGCGGAACGGCCGCCCCGCCAGCTGGACTTCGGCCTCCCCTTGCGCGGTGATCGTGTCGATCTGGTCGCGGAACAGGTGCGTGACGTGCGACGGATCGCTGGGCGCCGCGATCGTCACCACGGCCTGCGCCTCCGGTACGGCGCCGGCCACCGCCAGCGTGGCCGCGCCGCCCAGGCTGTGGCCGATCAGCAGCCGCGGCGCTGCGAAATGCGTGCGCAGGTAATCGGCAGCGGCCAGCAGGTCCTGCACGTTCGACGAGAAATTGGTGTTGGCGAACTCGCCTTCGCTGGCGCCCAGGCCGGTGAAGTCGAAGCGCAGCACGGCGATGCCGTGGTCGGTCAGCGCCTGGGCGATGCGGCTGGCCGCGAACACATCCTTGTTGCAGGTGAAGCAGTGGGCGAACAGGGCGTACGCGCGGGCCGGGCCGTCGGGTGAATCGAGGCGCGCGGCCAGGGTGGTGCCGAAGGCGCCCATGAAATCGAGTCGTTGTGCGCGCATGAGTTGTTCTCCACCATCAGTATGAAGACGCTACTGTGCACTGGAAGGGAGACGCGTACAAGCCGCTTGTTGCTTTTGACAGAGTTGCCGTGAATTAATCCGTCCGGCTAGCCAAACAACCCATGCAAATACCACCGCGGCTCAACCTCCTCCTCCCCACCCGGCAACCTCTCCCGATACACCCAATAATGCGCATTGTCCTCGCCCTGGGCAATGAAGTAATCGCGCGTTTGCGTGTCGCTCCACCACCCCGCCTCGATGCGTTCGGCGGCCGAGACCATGCGCAGCGGCGAGCAATAGAACGGCCGGTGGTCGCGCACCAGCAGCGCAATCGGTTTCGGCAGCAGCCAGGCGGGGCGCGGCAGGCCGCCGGGCGGCAGGCAGGCTGCGATATCGGCCGCGCGCAGCTTCTGCTGCACCGGCACCCAGGCGTTGGCATGCTCGGGCCGGTAATCGGCCCGGGGCGCGGCCTGCAGCACGTTGTCCGGCCCGAGCCGGGCCACCAGCAGCTCGAACAGGCGCTGCCGGTCCTCCACGCCGCCGCCCGGTTCCGGGAACAGCGAATCCGACAGCGGCGCCATCGGTTTCAGGTGCGGCGCCTCTAGCACCAGCCCGATTACAGGCGCCTCCAGGGTCAGCTTGGCAAGCCGTTCCTTCAGCAGGCGCACCAGGTGGTCGTCGCGCCAGACCGCCTCGGCCAGCACGATCTCGACCGGCGTGGGCGGCCGCGCCACCCTGCCGCGCTCGTGCTCCAGCAGCAGCGTGATGCGCCCGACGGCCATCTGGCGGGCGTTCAGCCAGCCCGTCATCTGCTGCAGCAGCCGGCATGCGCCGGCCAGCAGCAGGTCGGTGTTTTCGATGCGGCCGAACAGCTCCAGCTTGGCGTGGAACGTGGCCGGCGCCTCGATCCAGTGGAACATCTCGGCCGCGTGGCCCAGCGCAGCATCGAGCACGTCGAGCAGCGCGCGGCCGCAGCGCCGCTGCAGGCCCGGGCGCGGCAGGCGCGCCACGTCGCCCACCGACAGGCAGCCGATGCCTTCCAGCCAGGTCATGTAGGGCCTGGCCGGCGGCAGCAGGCTGGCCGGCAGCCGATGCAGGCGCCGCGCCATGGCCTCGATTTTGACGGCGCGGCCGCCGCCGCCGCGCGCCAGCAGCCAGGCGCCGCGCGCCGTGGGCGCCACGCCCAGCACGGCGGTAAAACCCAGCGTGCGCAGGCTGGCGCGCACCAGCGCGCACAGGCGGCGGATGCCGCCGAACAGGCGCAGGCTGGCGCCCACGTCCATCAGCAGCGTGGCCTCCTCGCCTTCGGCGACCTGCGGCGTGAACTGCAGCATGGCCATCGCCACCGCCTGCAGCGCTTCGGTCTCCAGGCCGGGCGCGCGTTCGTGCAGCTGCGCCTGCGGTGCCAGCATCAGCACGCCGCCGCGGCGCATGCCGGGCCGCACGCCGGCACGCCGCGCGTCGTCCGAGGCCGCCAGCACCGCTTCGTGGTCCAGTACTGCCGTGCAGGTGTCAGTTGACCAGTGCGGGCAGAACACCTCGAGCGAAAGCCGGGGCAGGTGCAGGCCGATCCACAGGCGCATGTCGTTGCAGTAAAGAAGGGGTCAAGGGCAGGAACAGCGGCGCATCGCGTTGCGGCCCCCGGCGTTTTACAAAACCGATCTCGAGTCCGCCGGGAACCGGCCGCAACGCCAGCCGCAACGGGGCCGGCGACGCATCCTGCGCCGCCGCCAGCGGCCGCATCAGGCAGAACAGGGTCTCGCTGCTTTGCGCCGCCAGGTGCAGCCGGCGCAGCGCCTCGCTGCGCACGTGCTGCTGCCACAGCAGCAACGCGCCGCAGCAGCCGCTGCGCAATATCTGCTCGGCGGCCCACAGCGCATCGGCGCTCTTGCCCGTATTGCGGATCCAGACCAGCCGCGTGGGCGGAATGCCCAGCGCATCGAGCGCCAGCGCCTGCGGCGCGTAAGGCGGCTGCACCAGCACGATGGGCCGCTGCAATGCCGCCAGCGTGGGCTGCAGCAGCCGCATCTCGCCAATGCCCGGCTGCTGCAGCAGCAGTTCCACCAGGGTGCCCGTCGGCCAGCCGCCGCCCGGCAGCTGGGTCGACAGTACCGGGTGGCCGGTATCGACACAGCGGTCGTGCGATTGCGCCAGTTGCGATGCAAGCCAGAGAGACGGATGCAAGGTTTCCGGCGCCGGGATGGGTGCGGTTTGGGCCATAAGCGATGATGAAAAGAAATACTGTATGTCCATACAGTACTATCTATGGGACGTTTTGGCAATGATATTTTGGCAATCGAACGCACCATCGCAGGGTTTCGCCCTATCGCCGATGCTTGCCGAAGAACTCCAGCATCATCCGGCTCGCATCCGGCCCCTTGCCGTGAAAGGCGATCTGCGGATCGCCGCCGCTCCATGCATGGTTCAGCGCATCGACCCGCACCACCCGCAGCACCACCTTGCTGCCGACCTGATAATCGCGGATCTCGTGCCCGCTGCGGGTGCCGCGCCGCGTCACGTTCACCGGTGTGTCGGCCGGCACGCCGTTCAGCAGCAGGCTTTGCTGCACCAGGTGCTGCTGGTTCACGGCGTGCACCACGGTGTCCGCCTCGCCCTGGATCAGGATCCCCGGCATCAGCGGGAAATCGGCGCGGCGCGCCAGCACTTCGCGGATCGCCGGCTCGGTGCGCAGCCCGCCGCCATGGCGCATCACGCCCAGTGCGCCCACGGTGCCGTGGCCGGCGCCGAACACGGGCCCGGAATGCAGGCCGACCGCGGCGAACAGGTCGGGGAAATTCAGCGCCAGGATGTTGGCCATGCCGGCGCCGGCCGAGATGCCGCAGACATACAGGCGGCGGCGGTCGATCGGGTACTGCGACAGCACCTTGCCGAGGATGGCCGTCACCGGCTGCACGTCGCCGCCACCCGCCTGGGTGGACCGGTCGAACCAGCGCCAGCACCGCTGCGCATGCACCGTGACCGATTGCTGGGGGTACAGCACGGCAAAGCCCTTC
>DASVVD010000948.1:0-2469 GCA_036386715.1 Pseudoduganella sp. | reverse complement strand
AAGGTGATCGATGCGATCAACCGCATGTATGCCGATCCGGCGCTGGTGGACGAGATGCTCGAAGCCATGGTGCCGATCTACGCGCGCCACTACACGGTCGACGAGATGCGCCAGATGGCCGCGTTCTACAAGACGCCGGTGGGCCAGAAGTCGCTGCGCCTGATGCCGCAGCTGATGTCCGAAGGCATGCAGGTGGGGCAGCGCATCATGATGCCGCGCATGAACAAGCTGATGCAGGAACTGAACCAGAGCCAGAACCAGAAATAAGGAAACACCGTGAGCACGATCTACAACTTCTCCGCCGGCCCGGCCGTGCTGCCGAAAGAAGTGCTGCAGCAGGCCGCCGCCGAAATGCTGGACTGGCACGGCAGCGGCATGTCGGTGATGGAGATGAGCCACCGCGGTCCCGAGTTCATCTCGATCTACCGCGCCGCGGAGCGCGACCTGCGCGAGCTGCTCGCCGTGCCGGACAATTACCGCATCCTGTTCATGCAGGGCGGCGGCCTGTCGCAGAACGCCGTGATCCCGCTGAACCTGGTCGGGCGCAAGGGGCCGGACGCCACCATCGACTTCGTCCGCACCGGCTCGTGGTCGGGCAAGTCGATCAAGGAAGCGGCACGCTACGCCAACGTCAACGTGGCCGCCTCCGGCGAAGCCAGCGGCTTTACCGACGTGCCGCCGCAGTCCGAGTGGAAGCTGACGCCGGACGCGGCCTACCTGCACCTGTGCACCAACGAGACGATCGACGGCGTCGAGATCGATTTTGCTCCCGACGTGCCGGCCGGCGTGCCGATCGTGGCCGACATGTCGTCGCATATCCTGTCGCGCCAGGTCGACGTCTCGAAATACGGCCTGATCTTCGGCGGCGCGCAGAAGAACATCGGCCCGGCCGGCGTCACCGTCGTGATCGTGCGCGACGACCTGATCGGCCATGCGCTGCCGGTGTGCCCGTCCGCGTTCGATTTCAGGAACGTGGCCGAGAACGAATCCATGTACAACACGCCGCCCACCTACGGTATCTACATCGCCGGCCTGGTATTCCAGTGGCTGCTGAAGAACGGCGGCGTGGCGGCGATGGAACAACGCAATATCGACAAGGCCAGGCTGCTGTACGCGGCGCTGGATGCGGACGACTTCTACCAGAATCGCGTCGCGCCCCCTTACCGTTCGCGCATGAACGTACCGTTCTACCTGCGCGACGAGTCACGCAACGAAGCATTCCTCGCCGGCGCCAAGGCGCGCGGCCTGCTGCAGCTGAAGGGCCACAAGTCCGTCGGCGGCATGCGCGCATCGATCTACAACGCGATGCCGATCGAAGGCGTACAGGCGCTGGTCGATTACCTGAACGAGTTTGCGAAGCGCTAGGCCTTAGTCCCTAGCCGCATCCCCGGCCACCGCGGCGCGGGGAGATTTCGCACCAGATCAAAGCCAACCATGACAGACAAACTGAAACCCCTGCGCGACCAGATCGATTCGATCGACGCGCAGATCCTGTCCCTGCTGAACCAGCGCGCCAAGGTCGCGCAGGAAGTAGGGCATGTAAAAGCCGAAACCAATGCACCGGTGTTCCGCCCCGAGCGCGAGGCGCAGGTGCTGCGCGGCGTGGCCGAGCGCAACCCGGGCCCGATCGGGGACTCCGAGGCGCAAACGATCTTCCGCGAGATCATGTCGGCATGCCGGGCACTGGAGAAGCGCGTGACCGTCGCCTATCTCGGCCCGGTCGGCACCTTCAGCGAGCAGGCCGTCTACCAGCAGTTCGGCCATGCCGTCACCGGGCTGCCGTGCGCTTCCATCGACGAAGTGTTCCGCGCCACCGAGGCCGGTACCGCCGAGTTCGGCGTGGTGCCGGTCGAAAATTCGTCCGAAGGCGCCATCAACCGCACGCTCGACCTGCTGCTGCAGACGCCGCTGATCATCAGCGGCGAGGTGGCGATCGCCGTGCACCACAGCCTGATGACGAAGACCGGCGCGATGGACGGCGTGACCGCCATCTGCGCCCATTCGCAGGCGCTGGCGCAGTGCCAGGTCTGGCTCAACGAGAACTATCCGCACGTGGAGCGGCGCGCCGTGGCGTCGAACGCCGAGGCGGCACGCCTGGCCAGCCTCGACCCCACCGTTGCCGCGATCGCCAGCGAGATCGCCGGCGGGCAGTACAGCCTGGGCGTCGTCAACGGCCACATCCAGGATGACCCGCACAACCGCACCCGCTTCGTCATCGTCGGGCAGCTGCAGCCGGGGCCTTCCGGCAGCGACCGCACGTCGCTCGTGCTGGCCGTGCCGAACAAGGCCGGCGCCGTGTACCAGCTGCTCGCGCCGCTGGCCAGGCATGGCGTGTCGATGACGCGCTTCGAGTCGCGTCCCGCACGCGTGGGCACGTGGGAGTACTATTTTTATGTCGACATCGAAGGCCACGTGCAGAACCCGGCCGTGACGCAGGCGCTCGCCGAACTCAAGAGCAACGCCGCCTTC
>DASVVD010000947.1:0-5186 GCA_036386715.1 Pseudoduganella sp. | reverse complement strand
TGCCGAAGGGCCCGTTCAACCTGGAGGCCAGGCGGCGGGCCGGGTTCAGCGACCGGGAGCTCGAACGGTTCGCCTGAACGGGCGTCGCTGTCCCGCTCAGGCGCCGTGCTTTTCCCGCTGTCGGCGCCGGATCTCCGCCTGCACGCCGTCGGCATCGAGCGGCGTGGCAATGTAGTACCCCTGCAGTTCGTCGCACTGCATGCGCGACAGCACATCGGCCTGCTCCGGCTGCTCGACGCCCTCGGCCACCACCTTCATGCCCAGTGCATGGGCCATGGTGATGATGGCCCTGAACAGGATCTCCCCCTGGCCGTCATGGCCGAGGCGGCGCGTGAAGGACTTGTCGACCTTCAGCAGGTCGAAATCGAGCTGCTGCAGCATCGACAGCGACGAGTAGCCGGTGCCGAAGTCGTCGACCAGCAGCCGGATGCCGGCCGCATGCATCGCCTGCAGGTGCTCGGCGGTGCGTTCCGGATCGCGGATCATGGTCGATTCCGTCAGCTCGACTTCCACGCGGTCGGGGTCGATGCCATGCCGGTCGAGCGCCTCCATGAACAGTGCGTGCATGTCGCGCTCGTTGAACTGCCGGCTCGAGACATTGATCGACACCGGCAGCCGTGGACAGCCATCGCGCGTCCACGCGGCGATCTGCGCGCACACGCTGTCCACCACCAGTTCGCCGAGCGGCACGATCATGCCGGTTTCCTCGGCCAGCGGGATGAACTCGTCCGGATAGAGCAGCCCGGCCGCCGGGTGGTTCCAGCGCACCAGGGCCTCCAGGCTCACCGCCCGCTCGGTAGCGGCATCGACGCGCACCTGGTAGTGCATGACGAACTGGTTATCGGCGATCGCCGCCCGCAGTTCCTTTTCGCGCTTCTTGCGGGCCTGCATCGCCCCGTAGAACGCCGGGTCGAAGAAGCGCACGCCGTTCTTGCCGCTGGTCTTGACTTCGTACATGGCGATGTCGGCGTGGCGCAGCAGCGTGTCGACATCCTGCGCATCGCCCGGGCACATGCTGATGCCGACCGAAGCGCCGACGTTGGCGGTGCCGGCGCCGATCGCCACGCCGGCATGGAATGCCTGCAGCACGCGTGCGGCCACCTGGGCCGCCTCGGCGGTGCCTTGCAGGTTCTCCAGGATCAAGATGAATTCGTCGCCGCCAAGGCGGGCCACATGGTCGCCGGGCCGCACCGCGACCTTCAGGCGGCGTGCCACGATCTGCAGCAATTCGTCGCCGGCGGCATGGCCGAACGTGTCGTTGACGGCCTTGAAACCGTCCAGGTCGACGAACAGCACCGCCAGCGACTTGCCACCTGCGCCGGCGCGCGCCACGGCGGCCGGCAGGGATTTGACGACCCACGCGCGGTTCGGCAGGCCGGTGAGCGGATCCTCGAAATTCTTGCGCTCCAGGTTCGACACGTGGGCGCGTTCCAGGGTCACGTCGCGCAGCGTCACGGCCAGCACCTCGCCGGAGCGGCGCACCTTCAGGCGCACGTGCTTCAGGCGGCCATCGCGCCCGGACTCGATATCGCCCTCGGCGCTGCCCTGGGCCATCGCCTGCCGCAGCAGCGCGGCGGCCGGCTCGACGGGAAGATTCCCGGCCAGGGTGGACAGCCGCCTGCCGATCAGTTCTTCGCGGGTGCTGCGCGACAGGGCCGCGCCCTGTTCATTGCAGTCGACCGTCATGAAGTCGATGACCTTGCCGCTGCCGTCATACACCGGTGCCGTGATGAAGAACCCTTCCGTGCTGGCCTCGGTGGCCTTGCGGTAGGCATCCTGCGCCACCGTGAGGCGGTGGCGCTGCACCGCCAGCCGGCCGGACAGCGCCATGCCCGCCAGCACGAAGATCAGCAGCGCGACCGAGGCGCCGGTGGCGGTCTGGCGCGAGGCCCGTTCGCGCTCGCGGTACAGCGCCATGGCATGCGCCTGGTCGGCCCCGGCCAGCACCATCAGCGGAAAGCCGTCGACCGCCTGCCAGCTGACGAAGCGGCCGATACCGTCGGCGAATTCGCCGCCCGGAACGGCGGCGCTGCCGCTGCTGGCCGCCAGGGCGCCGCGCAGCGTTGCCGGCAGCGAGCGCATCCGGTTGAACGATTCACCCAGCTTGAAGGCGCGCAGCGTGCCGTCGCTGCCCACGGCGGCCAGGAATCCATGCGGGCCGACCCGCGCCGGGTCGAAGCCGGCGATCAGGTTGTCCGGATCGACCGAGACCACGGCCACACCGGCGAATTCGCCGTCCCGGTCGAGCAGCTTGCGCGAAAAGCGCACCGTATAGAAAGTGCCCGTACTATCGGACAGCGGCATGCCGATGAACATGTCGTCCGCCGCGCGCAGCCGCTGGCTGTCGAAGAAGGGCGCCTGGTCGATCCTGCGCAGGTCGTCCTTCGACCACAGGCCGCCGGCATTGGTCATGCGCAGCCGGCCGCCAGCGTCGAACACGCTGATTCGCAGAGGTACGCCTGCGGGATCGAGCACCTTGCTGAACTGGCCCAGCTTCATCGTGCCGTCGAGTGCCTGCCACTGCAGGCGGATCAGCATCAGCACCTGGTCGATCAGTGCCAGGCTGGTGCGCGTATGGGTGGCCCGCTCCTGGGCGATCTTCAGCGTGGCATCCTGCGCCTGGCGCTCGGCGGCGACACGCTCGCGGCTGAAGTTTCCTAAGAGAAAAAGCCAGGACGCCCCGGCGATCAGCAGGCCGGCAACCGGCCACAGCAGGATGAACACGAGATACGGACGCAGCGCTGCCATCGAAGGCGGGCGTAGTCTGGCAATCCCGAAGGGCATGTCGATCCCGATTAGGCCGGCGCCGGCGGCACAGGCAAGCGCCATGGTAGCGAGCATACTCCACCTGCCCGCCGGACAGCGCCGGGTGGTCAGCAGTGCGCATCGGAGAAACCGCGAGATATTGTCTTTTGCGGGATATCATCTTTGCGGAGTTATCATTTTTTAATATACCGGCCATCATTTATGGAATTGGTAATCCGTCAAGTTGCCCCCTACGATGGAGCCTTTTCTTTTCCGACAAAGGATCATTCGTGGCCGGCCCAACCATTTCCGCAGGCGCGACGCTGGACGGACAGGCGCAATCGCCTGCCAGCTACAAGTCGGCGCTCTCGCTGCTCGCGAGCCTGTTTTTCATCTGGGGTTTCATTACCGTCATCAACAACACGCTGTTGCCGCACCTGCGCAGCGTTTTCGAGCTCAGCTATACGCAAACCACGCTGATCGAATCGGTCTGGTTCATCGCCTATTTCGTGGCATCGATCCCGTCTGCCCGCCTGATCGAGCGGGTGGGCTACAAGAAGGCCATGGTGGTCGGCCTGTGCATCATGGCCGCCGGCGCCCTGTGCATGATTCCCGCCGCGCGCCTGCCGTCGTATGCCGTGACCCTGGTCGCGCTGTTCGTCATCGCCTGCGGGATCACGCTGCTGCAGGTGGCGGCCAACCCGTACGTGGCCGTGGTGGGCCCGCCGCAAACGGCATCGTCGCGCCTGAACCTGGTGCAGGCGTTCAATTCGCTGGGCACCATGTTCGCGCCGCTGTTCGGCGGCTACCTGATCCTGGGCCGCTCCACCAGCGGCACCGCCGAAGCGGGCCAGGTCCTGACCCAGGCCGAGCGCCTGGCCGATGCGCAGGCGGTGCAGCTGCCCTACCTGATCGTGGCGGCCGTGCTGGTCCTGCTGGCGGTCATCATCGCCCGCTATCCGCTGCCGGCGATGACGTCGCGCCGCGTCTCGAAAGACGAACGCGGCGCGCACTCGCTGTGGAAACACCGCAACCTGGTGTTCGGCATTCCGGCGATCTTCATCTACCTGATCGCCGAGATCGGCGTCGCCAACCTGTTCATCAATTTCGTCTCGCAGCCGCACATCGGCAATCTCACGCACGAGAGCGCATCGCACTACCTGTTCCTGCTGTGGGGCGGCATGATGGTGGGCCGCTTCGCCGGCAGCGTGCTGATGCGTTCGGTTTCGGCCGAGCGCGTGCTGGGCGGCGCCGCCATGGGTGCGTTCGTGGTGATGCTGGTGGCCACGTTCACCACCGGCCACACCGCCATGTGGGCGCTGATCGCCGTGGGCCTGTTCCACTCGGTGATGTTCCCGACCATCTTCACGCTGGGCATCCGCGGCCTCGGCCCGCTCACGGAAGAAGGCGCCGGCCTGCTGATCATGGCGATCGCCGGCGGCGCGCTGGTCGTGGTGCAGGGCTGGCTGGCCGACATCTACGGCCTGCAGATGTCGTTCCTGCTGACCGTGGCGTGCGAGCTGTACATCCTGTTCTACGCCGCATGGGGCGCCAGGCCGACCAACGCGTTCCCGGACCAGCAGTAACAAAAGGCGCCTCGCGGCGCCTTTTTTTCGTGCTCACTCGCGGTACCGCCACGCACGGCGGCACCGCTGCCATCCCTCAGCGGGCGCCGCGCCGGCGCCACGCGGCCAGCAGGCCCAGGCCGCCCAGCATCATGCCGTAGGTGGCCGGTTCCGGTACCGGCGGCAGCGGTACGCCGTCGAGCGTGACGCCGTCGAATGCCATCCCGGACTGGTACTGCTCGTCGTCCCAGTTGGTCACGCCGAATTCCAGGTAGTAGTTGCCCGCGTCGGCGATCCGGTAGGACGACTGCACCCAGCCGGTATAGCCGCAGCCGGCGTCGTAGCACGCGCCCGAATCGAAGCCCAGCGGGCTCCAGGCCGGACCGCCTTCGACGATGCCGACCTGGACCGGCGTCAGCGTGGCTTCCGCCGCCGGCATGTCGAAGCCGGGGACCACGCTGCCGGATGGCGACGTGCGGGCCGTGAACAGCAGCGCCACCTGCGAGCCGCTGGCGTCCAGCAGCCGCGCCCATGCGTAGTCGCTGTACTCGGCGCCGTCCGAGGTCACATAGTTGAACTTGAAGTCCAGCGCCTGGCCGGCCTCGGCCACGAACAGGTTCGACAGCAGGCGGCTGCCGGTGGTCGCTTCGCCCAGCCCGCCGACACCCGGCAGCGAGACGCCGGCGATGCCCGCTTCGCTCGTGACATAGCCATAGCTGGTGCCACCGCCGGGTGCCAGCGTCACGACGCCGTCTGCGGCGGCCGTGCCGCAGTTGCCCTGGCACTGCCAGTCCGCCGGGATGCCGTTGCCGAATCCTGTGGCGGCGGCGGCGCTGCCCGCGCCAGCGAGACCCGCAATGCAGGCGGCGATACCGA
>DASVVD010000946.1:0-3194 GCA_036386715.1 Pseudoduganella sp. | reverse complement strand
GTCGAGCTTTTCGCCGGCGGCCAGCAGCCGTTGCGGGGAGCGGGCGGCGATGGCGGCCAGGACTGCCGTGCCGGCCGCCTGCAGTTCGCCGGCATGGGCCCTGAACGCGGCGCGGTTGCCGTCGATGGCCTGGCGGATCTGCGGCGCGCTGGAGATTCCCGGCACATCGGCATCTTCCAGCGGCTGGCCGTGGCTGACGGGCCGGCCGTCGACCTGCAGCAGCTTCGCCGCCGCGACGATATCGAGGGCGCCCTTGCGCAACGCCGCCCACTCCTTCGCCGTGCGCGGGAAGTGTTCCTCGACGCCGTCCGGGCCGGTCTCGCTGCTGACGGAGGCCCACACGGCATCCGCGGCCGGATCGATCACGCCAGCCATCAATTGCTGGATCGAGGCGACAGGTTCGGCAGCCGGACGGTTGGCGGCGGGCACCAGTGCGGCGCTGCCACAGGCGGCCAGCACCAGCACGCCGGCGGCCAGATGGACTTTACGCATGCGGGCCTCCATCAGATATAGCCGATGGCGCGGCCGCACAGGCCCACGCCGAACCACAGCGCCAGCAGCAGCGCGGCACCGGACCGGGCGACGACGGGGCCGGGCTCCGGCGCCGCCACCACGCGCCGGTACAGCAGCACCTGCGCGGCCAGGGCCAGCGCCAGCAGCACCATCTTCGGGCCGAACGCCGCGTTGGCGTAATAGCGCACCGGGCCCGACAGGAACAGCAGCGTGCCCGTTACCAGCGTGGCGGCGAGCCCGCCCCACAGCAGCGGCGATACGGCACGGGCAAGGGTGGCGGACGGCAGCGCTCGCAGCGTCACGCCCAGCAGGCGCAGGCTGAGCAGCAGCACGGCGGTCAGCAGGCTGACCAGCCCCAGCACGTGGACGACTTCGGTGATCTCGATGACGAGGTGGTTGGCGCCGCGCAGCAGCTCGACGGGATAGGTGCCTTGCAGGGCACCGAGCAGTTCGATGAAGGTCATGGTTCAGTAGTAGGGAATCGAGCGGCCGAAGATGGTGGCCAGGGTCCAGAAGATCAGCGAGATCCAGCCGGCGCGGCTGGCGGCGGCGGGCAGCACCGGACCATCGGCCCAGCGCTCCGCGCGGTGACCCCAGCGCAGCTCGAAGAACAGTGCGTTGACGCAGGCGATCGCCATGCAGGCGACCTTGAACCAGAACGGGATATTGTCGACCAGCGTGGCCGCCTCCGCCCAGAACAGCAGGCCGCCGGTGGCGAAGGTGAGCGCGAAACCGGAGAAGATCCACGGCCGCAGCTGGTGGAGCAGGTCCGCCAGCGGCACGCCGCGCAGCAGCAGGCCGGTGAGGCGCAGGTCGGTCAGCAGCACCAGGCCGAACGACAGCGCGAGGCCGAGCAGGTGCGCGGCCTCGACGAGGGGAAAGGCATATTGCGACTCGCGCAGCGCGGTACCGATGGCCGATTCCTCGATCCATACGGCGGTTTCAAGCAGGGACATGGGAACTCCACAACAAATGATCCATGTTGTGGAGCAGCTTTCATGCCAGGGCCCGAAGCCCGCTATCAGGCCATGGGAAGGCGGCCGCCCGGCTGCCGGGTGGTGAATCCCCAGCAGTCGCCTGCTGCGGATTCACCAGGTGAGCCGGCAGCTGGGCCGGCAGTCAAGTCGGCAGGTGGCCGGCAAATGCACCGGCAGACCGGCAGATCAGTGGTGGCCGTGCGCGGCCTCGTAGGCGTTGGCTTCCGCCTTGTCCTTGTGGATCGTGCCATCCGGGTGCTCGGGCGGGGTGTACAGCGTGTACAGCTTGAGCGGCTCGCTGCCGGTGTTGATCACGTTGTGATGGGTGCCGGCCGGGATCACCACGCCAACGCCGTCTTCCAGCGCATGCTCCTCGCCGTCGAGGATGGCCTTGCCCTGCCCCGCTTCGACGCGGATGAACTGGTCGGTGTCGTCGTGTTTCTCGGCGCCGATTTCCTCGCCGGCCTGCAGCGTCATCACCACCAGCTGGCTTTGCGGCGTGGTGAACAGCACTTCACGGAAATTGTCGTTCGACAGGGTTTTTTCTTCGAGATTGATACTGAATCCGGGCATGATTGCTCCTTGGTGGCTAATGTTGCTTTTTACCACATCGGCGGGAATCTCGCCGGCGGCGCCTCGGCCCATCATCGCCGCCGGCACCCGGAAATCAGACCGCCCGGCCCCGGCCGGCCAGGCTGCGCACCACCTTCACAAGGCAATCGATCTCGTCGAACGTGTTGTAGAACGCCAGCGACGGCCGCACCGTGGTCTCCACGCCGAAGCGCCGCAGGATCGGCTGCGCGCAGTGGTGGCCGGTACGCACGGCGATGCCTTCCTGGTCCAGGGCGCGGCCCACCTCCTCCGTCGTGTAGCCGTCCAGCATGAACGACATCACGCTGGCCTTGTCGAGCGCCGTGCCGATCAGCCGCACGCCCTTGATGGCGGCCAGCTCGCGCATGCCATGCACCAGCAGTTCGTTCTCGTAGCGGGCGATGTTGTCGATGCCGATGCGGCCCACGTAGTCGAGCGCCGCCGCCAGCCCGACAGCATCGGCGATGTTGCCGGTGCCCGCCTCGAACTTGTTCGGGATCGGCTGGAACACGGTCTTCTCGAACGTGACGTCGGCGATCATGTTGCCGCCGCCCTGCCATGGCGGCATGTCTTCCAGCACCTCGCGCCGGCCCCACAGCGCGCCGATGCCGGTCGGCCCGAACACCTTGTGGCCGGAGAACACGAAGAAGTCGGCGCCCATGTCCTGCACGTCGATCAGCATGTGCGATATCGACTGCGCGCCGTCGACCAGCACCTTGGCGCCGGCCCGGTGCGCCATCTCGGCGATCTCGCGCACCGGCGTGATGGTGCCGAGTGCATTGGACACCTGCGTGACCGCCACGATCCTGGTGCGGTCGCCAAGCAGCTTGCGGTACTCGTCGAGCAGCACCTGGCCGCTGTCGTCCACCGGGATCACGCGCAGCCGCGCGCCTTTCGCCGAGGCCAGCTGCTGCCACGGCACGATGTTGGCGTGGTGTTCCAGGTGCGAGACCACGATCTCGTCGCCCTCGCCGATATGCTGGCCGCCCCAGCTTTTCGCCACCAGGTTGATGGCTTCGGTGGTGCCGCGCACGAAGATCACTTCCTCGGCTTCCGGCGCGTTGATGAAGCGGCGCACGGTCTCGCGGGCGTTTTCATAGGCATCCGTGGCGC
>DASVVD010000945.1:0-5711 GCA_036386715.1 Pseudoduganella sp. | reverse complement strand
TTGTTGGATTCGCCACGAATCAGCTTCTTCGCCAGGGGCATGTCGTCGGCGCGCACGGCGGCGCGCAGTTTTGCATCCTCGGCCATGTAGCGATCCCACAACGCCAGGAATTCGCTGTACAGCGCCTGCTCTTCCGGCGTCTTGATCAGCGTGACGTATTCGTCCTGCATCTTCTTCAGCTCGACCAGGTCGTTGGCGATCACCTTGTCGTACTTGTCCAGTTCGGTCACTTCATCCGAGATGATGTATTGCAGCTCACGGGTGCGCACGCGGGCGATCTGCGACTTGATGTCCTGGATCACGCGCATTGCCGGCATCCATCGCGCCGACAGGTGACTGGCCGTTTCATTCACCCTCGCCAGCTGGTTGATCGAAAAGATGCCGACGATCGCCGTCAGCAGGAGGACGACCGCGAAGGCCAGTCCCATTTTGGTGGAGAGCTTGCGCCCGGTAAGCCAGTTCATGTGCATTCCTTGTGAAGATAAGTGACGAGTTGCCGTGTGGCAAAATTCTAGCGCATGGGAGGCCCGTTTGCTGTCTTCCATTGCCTTAATGTCCAACACAAATTGCGCATGTGTCGCTTTTTCTCCAATCAAAAATTACAACACCCGTTACCACTTTTTACTTGATTTTCGTGCAACTGCGCTGCAACCACAGGGCCTAGCGTTGAATATTTCATTAATGTAACAAATTTACGTGCGGTAATTTTTGGTGCGTCGCACAAAGCAACCCTTGAACAACATCCCTGCCTGGATCACAATGCAGTCCTTATTGCCGTACGGCAATTTCCAGTTCATTCAGGGGCTTCCATGTTTTCGTCTATCGAACAATCCGGCAACATCGCGGTCGTGCAGACCAATTTTTCCTGGGGCGAGGACCTGCCTCGCGTGATCGCCATCGTCGAGCGCCATTTCGACGACTTCAACGGCAACGGCTTCTACCCACACCCCAACGAGGAAGCACTGCAGCGCGAACTGCTGGCCGTGCCGACCTTGCGCGAGTTCGCCGCCAGCCTTGCCGGCCGCAAGGCACGCGGCGTGGCCATCACCGGCCTGGGCCTGGCGGGGCTGTCCGAAGCGCACCGCAACGCCGTGCTGTATGCGATCGCACTGACGCAGGGCTACCCCACTTCGACCGACCAGCGCACCAAGCGCGTGGCATGGGACGTGCGCGCACGCCCCGCCAGCCAGTCGAAGTTCGTTACGTTCTCCGAACGCACCGGCAATGCCGACATGCACACCGATTCGTCGTTCTACCCGATGCCCGAAGAGCAGTTCCTGCTGTATGTGGTCTCCTCGGCGCGCTGCAACGGCGGTGAATCGCTGCTGATCGACGTGGAAGACATCGTGGCCGAGCTGAAAAAAACCGCCCATGGCTGCGCTGCGTATGCGCTGCTGTGCACGGCCCAGGTGCCGTTCCGTGTACCGTCGGTGTATGCCGCCGGCGACGACCAGATCGAACTATTCTACGCACCGGTATTCCATGCCGACGGCCTGGCGATGCGGTGGCGCTACGATTCGATTGAAAAAGGACTTGCAGCCCGCCCGGACCTGGCCACGCCGGAACTGGTGGCGGCGTTGACCCTGCTGAACAGCATCATCGAAGAACACGCGCCGCGCTTCGTGCGCCAGTTGCCGGACGACACGCTGCTGTGGGCCGACAACCACCGCACGCTGCACGGCCGGGCCACTTATACGGATCCGGACCGCCACCTGATCCGCATCCGCATCTCGAACACGCCGAACGCGCACCGCGTCGGCCCGTCCGGCATTTCGGCGGACTGACCGGCATCTGGCTAGAATCACACCATGCTTGCTTCCATCATTCCCGTATTCCTGATCATCCTGCTGGGCGTGGCGATCCGCCGCTTCGGCTGGATGCCGGCCGACTTTTTCCCGTCGATCGAGAAGTTCTCGTACAACATCGCCGTCCCGGCGATGCTGTTCGCCGGCACTGCCCGCCTGTCGTTCGCGGGCGGCGAAGTCGGCCAGCTGGCACTGGCGACGCTGCTGCCCACGTTCGCCGTGGTGGCGCTGACGCTGGCCGCGTTGCTGCTGCTGCCGGGATTGCCGGGCGCCAGCCGCTCGTCGGTGATGCAGGGCGCCATGCGGCCGAACACGTATTTCGGACTCGCGGTGGCGGCGCTGTTCTTCCCCCCGGAGACCGCGTCGCTGGTGATGCTGGCGCTGGCACTGTGCCTGCCGGTGGTGAACGCATTGTCCGTGGTGGCCCTGGCATGGTGGAGCGGCAGCAAGCCGAACCTCGGTACCGTCGCCCGGACACTGGCACGCAACCCGATCATCCAGGCCACGCTGGCCGGCGTGATCGTCAGCGTGCTGGGCATCAGCCTGCCGAAGGAGCTGATGAATACGCTCGATATCCTCGGCAAGGCGGCCACGGCGTTGGGCCTGTTGTGCGTGGGTGGCGGCCTGGTGTTCTCGCTGGAAGGCGTGCGCCCGGGCGCGCTGACGGTGACATCCGTGCTGAAACTGCTCGTGATGCCGCTGCTGGCGGCCCAGGTTTGCCTGCTGCTGAACGTGGCGCCCGAAGCGGCATTGGCGGCCTGCTTCTACTGCGCGCTGCCAACGGCGCCAAACGCCTATATCATGGCGAAACAGCTGGGGGGCGACGCCCGCCTGATGGCATCGCTGATCACGCTGCAGACGTTGCTGGCCCTGGTCACCGTACCGTTGAGCCGGCAGTTCATGCCATGGCTGGGCGCCTGATCCGGCCTTGCTGCATGAAAGCCGCCAACACAGCTCCGATAGCTGTGTTGCATTCGTCCCGCCGTGGCGAAGTACGGTCTTCGACGATGCGCCCTGCCCTGCGGCGGTGTCGGCGGTTGCACCAGCGGCTCTGGAGAATTAATTTTTACTTGTTGTTTGTCCACGACACGAAAAAGCGGAACCAGTAAATCAAATGCATCTATCCCTGTGGCGTTGCCGTGTCATGGACAAGCGACAGGGATGGGTAACCGGGCCATATCCTTCGGGGGAGGGGACTAATTTTTCCCCGGGAAAAGGCATTAGAATGCTGCACGCCCCATGCTGGAGTACTTTGCGCAGATGAACAACCCGATGCCTTTTTCGCCAATGCCGTGCACGATCAGTGATGTCGAGCGCGATACCGGCGTGGCCAAGGAAACCCTGCGCGTGTGGGAACGGCGGTATGCGTTCCCACGGCCTGAACGCGATCCGTTCGGTGAACGGCTGTACCCGGTGGACCAGGTGCACAAGCTGCGCCTGGTCAAGCGGCTGATCGACCTGGGCTTCCGGCCCGGCAAGGTGATCGGCTATACGGCGCAGGAACTGCAGGCACTGGCCGAGAAAACCGCGGTTGGCAACCGGCCGCGGGTGCGCGGCGCGGCCGAACTGCAACCATATATCGATCTGTGCCGTGCGCACGACAGCGACGGGCTGCGCCGCAAGCTGTCGCAGGCGCTGATGGTGATGGGCTTGCGCAATTTCGTCATCGACCTGATGGCGCCGCTGACGGCGGCAACCGGCGATGCCTGGGCCTGTGGCGACCTGGGTGTGTGGCAGGAACACCTGATCACGGAAACGCTGCAGATGGTGCTGCGCAGCGCAATTTTTTCGATGCCGCCGGCCAGCCCGCTGACCGGCGCGCCGAGCCCACGGATCCTGCTGACCACCACGCCGCAGGAAAGACACGGCCTCGGGCTGCTGATGTGCGAAGCATTGATGGTGGCGGAAGGCGCCCGGTGCTACTCGCTGGGTCCGCAAACGCCGCTGCCCGATATCGCCGAAGCCGCCCGCGCGCTGCAGGCGGACGTGGTGACGCTGTCGTTCTCGACATCGATGAATACGCGCCAGGTCCTCGATGCATTGAAGGAATTGCGGGCCCGACTGCCGGAGCCGGTGGCACTGTGGGCCGGCGGCGGCAATGTCGCGCTGCGGCGCCGTGCCCCGCCATTCGTGCAGGTGCTGACGCTGCACGACGTGGCCGATGCGCTGGCCGACTGGCGCCACGAAGGGCGCGGGCGCTCCGCTGCCTGAGTGACGGCAACAGGCGTAAAAAGACGCACCGGCGCAGGCACCGGCGCCACGCCACCCTTGCCGCGGACAAGCCCCGCCTTGCAGCAGGCAAGCCGTAAAAACAGGCCTGAACAGGCCGGCGAATTCCGAAAATACCCTTTCAACAAGGTTTTCAGGGCGCTCTGGTAGAATAGCCGGCGCAAGAAAACCATTCCCAGCGTGTTTCCGGCCCAAGCGGCCGCAGCCTCCACGACACATGTTCAGCTTCTTCAAGAAAAAATCCGTCACGTCCGACGTGCCGCCGGCCGCACCTGCCGAAGCGGCCCCCGCATCGATCCCCGCACCGGCACCCGTCCTTGCCGACGCCGCCACGCCCCTCGCTTTCGAAGTCGAGACGGCGCCGCGCCCGGAACCGAAACAATCCTGGATGAGCCGGCTCAAGGCCGGGCTGTCGAAGACATCCGCCAACCTGTCGGTGCTGTTTGTCGGCGCCCGTATCGACGACGAGCTGTACGACGAGCTGGAAGCGGCGCTGCTGATGGCCGATGCCGGCATCGATGCCACCGAATACCTGCTCGACGCGCTCAAGCGCAAGGTCAAGGACGACAAGCTGCTCGATGCCGCCGCCGTGAAGGTGGCACTGAAAGCGCTGATGATCGACCTGCTGCGGCCGCTGGAAAAGCCGTTCGTGCTGGGCCGGCACCAGCCGACGGTAATGATGATCTCCGGCGTGAATGGCGCCGGCAAGACCACCACGATCGGCAAGCTCGCCAAGCACATGCAGGCACACGGCCAGTCCGTGCTGCTGGCCGCCGGCGACACGTTCCGCGCCGCCGCGCGCGAGCAGCTGATGATCTGGGGCCAGCGCAACAACGTGACCGTCATCTCGCAGGAATCCGGCGACCCGGCGGCCGTGTCGTATGACGCGGTACAGTCCGGCAAGGCGAAAGGCACCAATATCGTGATGATCGATACCGCCGGCCGCCTGCCGACGCAATTGCACCTGATGAACGAGCTGCAGAAGATCAAGCGCGTGATAGGCAAGGGCATGGAGTCGGCGCCGCACGAAACGCTGCTCGTCATCGACGGCAACACCGGCCAGAACGCGCTGGCGCAAGTGAAGGCGTTCGACGATGCCCTGCAGCTGACCGGCCTGATCATCACCAAGCTGGACGGCACCGCCAAGGGCGGCGTGCTGGCCGCGATCGCGCGCGTGCGCCCGGTGCCGGTGTACTTCATCGGCATCGGCGAACAGATCGAAGACCTGCAGCCGTTCGACGCCGAAGAATTCGTCGAAGCGCTGCTCGGTTAACGGTGCGGAGCCGGCCATGATCGAATTCATCAACGTCACCAAGCAGTACACCACCGAGGTGACCGCGCTGCGCGATGTCACGCTCACCGTCGGCAAGGGCGAGCTGGTGTACCTGGCTGGCCCTTCCGGTGCCGGCAAATCCACGCTGCTGAAGCTGATCGCCGCGATGGAGCGCCCCACGGCCGGCCAGGTCACCGTCAACGGCACCGATATCGGCCGCCTGAAAAGTGCCGGCGTGCCTTTCCTGCGCCGCAACCTGGGCCTGATCTTCCAGCAGCAGCGGTTGCTGACCGACCGGACCGTGCTGGCCAATGTGATGATGCCGATGCTGGTCACCGGCCGCACACGCGCGCAGGCGGAAGACCGCGCCCGTGCCGCGCTGGACAAGGTGGGCCTGCTGGACC
>DASVVD010000944.1:0-10385 GCA_036386715.1 Pseudoduganella sp. | reverse complement strand
ATAAACAAGCTCATTGCAGTCCCGCTGAAATTACAGTGTGGCTATTGTGCACGAATTGCTGCAGTGTTAGCCATCTAACGGTCGCGGTCACATGGCAGTCGTACACTGGTTTCACAGTGAGGCAGGAATGAAAAACGGCGCCTCTCGGGGCGCCGTCTTTCTGCTGCGGATACTGCGGAGTCTGCAGGCAGCCAATTGCTGCTTACAGCATGCTTATTTCTGTGCCAGCGTATCGGTCGAGGCCGAGCCTTGCGGGCGCAGCAGTGCGAAGCGGTGGGCGATTTCGCCGGAAACCATCTTGAAGCGCGCCAGTTCCGCAGCGGTCAGCGGCGCCTGGGCCAGCACGTTCAGCTTGGTTGGGTCCTTGGCCTCGCCGCCCACCCGGAACTCATAGTGCAGGTGAGCACCGGTCGACCATCCGGTCGTGCCAACATAGCCGATCAGGTCGCCCTGGCTGACTTTCTGGCCTTTCCTCAGGCCTGGAGCAAAGCGGCTCATGTGCGCATAAGCGGTGCTGTAATTGCTCCAGTGCTTCAACACGACCACATTGCCGTAGCCATTCTGCGTGGCGGCAAAGTCGACGACGCCATCGGCTGCCGCGCGGATCGGCGTGCCCGTCGGCGCGGCGAAATCGATGCCCTTGTGCGCTTTCCAGTCGCCGGAAATCGGGTGCACGCGCATCGAGAACCCGGACGAAATGCGGGTAAATTCCAGCGGCGATTTCAGGAAGGCCTTTTTCAGCGCCTTGCCGTCGAAACTGTAGTAGCCGCCGCCAGCCTTGGTCGCCGGATCTTCGAACCACACTGACTGGTGCGTCACGCCACGGTTGGTGAACTCGCCGGCCAGGATACGTCCCGCCTTGACGAATTCGCCATCCTGCCAGAACGTTTCGTAGACCACGTTGAAGCGGTCGCCACGCTTCACGTCGGAACGGAAGTCGATATTCGTCGAGAACATTTCCAGGATCTGGCGCACCACCGAATCCGGCAGGCGTGCACCGTCCGCATCGGAATCGGTTGCCGCGAACAGGGTCGTCTTGATCTCGCGCGCATGCATTTCGACACGGCGCTCCAGCTTGACAGGCGCTTCCTGCGCCACGAAACCTTCACCCTTGCGCGATACCGAAATATTCTTGATCGGCATGTCCTGCGCATCGACGACGCTGGCGCGCAGCCACAGCAGGGCGCCGTTGTCGTCGGTTTGCGCGAGCACGCGCTTGCCGCTGCGCAGTTGCATGATGGCCTTGGCGGTCTTGTCCTTCTTGATGAAGGTTTCCGCGGCGTCGTCGTCGACGCCCAGGCGATGCAGCAGCGTGGCAAGCGTGTCGCCGGCACGGATGCGCTCTTCGCGTATGTACTTTTCCGTGCCGTCCTGTGCTTCGAGCGCGTCGATCTGGGAAGTGAGGTTCGGGGAGGCGAGATCTTGCGTGATCGTGGTCACCGGCAGGTCGTCGGCATCCGGAACAAGCGGCGCAACACCTGCGGCGCCGAAGGCGCACAGGGCGAGAGCCACCGCGGACGCGCTGACAATGCGGGCCTTGCGGGTCGAACCTAGCAGATGGTACAAGCGCGAGCTTGTGAACTTATGTATAGGGTTCATGCAATCAGTTAAAATTTGCCGCTTGAACTTGTGGGTTTTTGCTTTTTTGTTCTAACTTATTGATTTGTTTAGTTTTCGTTGGGCAAGATTGAAGGGATCGGGCATTATAACAAACTCCTGCGATACGCCAACATTTAGAGAGAATTTTCAGATACATGGATACAAATTCCCCGGCGCCAGCAGCTGCCGCCGCCGCCTCTACCGCAGTATTACCACTCAGTGACACCGTACAAGAAGCACTCGCCATCGCCAAGAGGGGTGTCGACGAACTGCTGATCGAAAGTGAATTCGCTCAAAAACTTGCGCGTTCCGAACAGACCGGCGTGCCGCTGCGCATCAAACTGGGCCTGGACCCGACCGCGCCGGACCTGCACCTGGGCCACACCGTGGTGCTGAACAAGATGCGCCAGCTGCAAAACCTGGGCCACCAGGTGATCTTCCTGATCGGCGATTTCACTTCGATGATCGGCGACCCTTCGGGCCGCAACGTGACGCGCCCGCCGCTGACGAAAGAGCAGATCGAACTCAACGCCCAGACCTATTTCAAGCAGGCTTCGCTGGTGCTCGACCCGACGAAAACGGAAATCCGCTACAACTCCGAATGGTGCGACCAGCTCGGCGCGCGCGGCATGATCCAGCTGGCTTCGCGCTACACCGTGGCGCGGATGATGGAACGGGACGACTTTTCCAAGCGTTTCAAGAATGGGACACCGATTTCGGTGCACGAGTTCCTGTATCCGCTGATGCAGGGCTACGATTCGGTGGCGCTGAAGAGCGACCTCGAACTGGGCGGCACCGACCAGAAATTCAACCTGCTGGTGGGCCGCGAGCTGCAGAAGGACTGGGGCCAGGAGCCGCAGTGCATCCTGACGATGCCGCTGCTGGAAGGCCTCGACGGCGTCGAGAAGATGTCGAAGTCGAAGAACAACTACATCGGCATCACCGAGCCGGCCAACACCATGTTCGCGAAAGTGATGAGCATCTCGGACACGATGATGTGGCGCTACTACGAGCTGCTGTCGTGGCGCTCGCTCGATGAGGTGTCCGGCCTGAAAAAGGCCATCGAGGGCGGTGCCAACCCGCGCGATGCGAAAGTGGCGATCGCGCAGGAAATCGTCGCGCGCTTCCATTCGCAGCAGGCGGCCGAGGATGCGCTGGCCGACTTCGTCAACCGTTCGAAGGGCGGGATTCCGGACGATATCGCCGAGATCGCCGTCACCGGCGCGCCGCTGGGCCTGGCGCAACTGCTCAAGCAAACTGGGCTGTGCGCCTCGACGTCGGAAGCGATGCGCATGATCGACCAGGGCGGCGTGCGCATCGACGGCACCGTCATCAGCGACAAGGCCCTCAAGGCCGAAGCCGGCACGTTCGTGCTGCAGGTGGGCAAGCGCAAGTTCGCGCGCGTCACGCTGTCGGCATGAGCGGGCCGCAATGATCGGCCTGTCATGATTGGCTTACTACAGCGGGTGACCACAGCGCAGGTCGTGGTCGATGGCGCCGTAATCGGCGCGATCGATGGCGGCCTGATGGTGCTGGTCTGCGCGGAAAAAGGCGATACGGAGAAGGAGGCCGATGCGCTGCTGGCCAAGTTGCTGTCTTACCGGGTGTTTGCGGACGAGGCCGGCAAGATGAACCGCAGCGTCACCGACGTGGCCGGCGGCCTGCTGCTGGTGCCCCAGTTCACGCTGGCGGCCGATACCCGCTCCGGCACCCGGCCATCGTTTTCGCCGGCCGCCGCACCGGCGGACGGCAAGCGCCTGTTCGACTACTTCGTGCAGCAGGCCAGGGCGCGGCACGCCACGGTTGCAACCGGGCAGTTCGGTGCGGACATGAAAGTCGCGTTGACCAACGATGGTCCGGTAACCTTCTGGCTCCAGACAGGTCCAAGACAATAATAACGAACCCAAAGGACAACTCATGAAACTGTGGAGCGATTCATTCAGGAACGGCGCCGCGATTCCCGCCGAATTCGCGTTCGCGGAACCGGACGCGGCAACGCGCGTGCGGCTGGCGGGCAACCGCAACCCGCACATGGCATGGGACGATATCCCGCCCGGCACCGCTTCACTGGTGCTGCTGTGCATCGACGGCGACGCGCCGACGGTGGGCACGGACGTCAACCAGGCCGGCAAGACCTTGCCCGCCGACCTGCCGCGTGGTGATTTCTACCACTGGGCGCTGGTCGATATTCCTCCGGCCATGCCGGGCCTGGCAGCCGGCTCGCATGCCAATGGCGTGACGCCACGCGGCAAGCCCGGCCCCACGATTGTCAATGGCGGCACGCACATGCGCCATGGCCTGAACGATTACACGGGCTGGTTCGCGGGCGATGCCGACATGGAGGGCCGCTACTTCGGCTACGATGGGCCGTGCCCGCCCTGGAACGACGAGCGCGTGCACCACTATATCTTCCGCCTGTATGCGATCGATGTGCCGCAACTGCCGGTCGAGGGTGCTTTCACGGCCCAGCAGGTACTGGCGGCGCTGCACGGCCATATCCTCGACGAGGCGCAGATCATCGGCACGTATTCATTGCGTGACGGCGCGCGGGGATCCGCATGAGCGAAAGTGCAAGCACTGGGCTGCTGTTGATCCGCCACGGCGAGACGGCATGGAATGCCGTGCGCCGGCTGCAGGGCCACCTCGATATCGGCCTGAACGACGCCGGCCGACGTCAGGCCGCCGCGCTGGCGCGGGCGCTCGCCGCGGAACCGCTGGCGGCCATCGTTTCCAGCGACCTGCAACGTGCCATGCACACGGCCGAGGCTGTTGCTGCGTTCCACCACGTGCCTTTCCACACGGACCGCGCACTGCGCGAGCGCGGCTACGGCGTCTTCGAAGGCCTGTTGTATACAGAGATCGAGGAACGCTATCCCGAGGATTTTGCTGCGTGGCAAGGTCGCCACGTGGATTCGGTGATGCCGCACGGCGAACGCCTGGCCGAGAGCTTCCGGCATTTCTATGAGCGCAGCATCGGCGCCATCGGCCGCTGGGCCGCGCAATATCCCGGCCGCACGCTGGCGATCGTGGCCCACGGCGGCGTGCTCGAGTGCGCCTATCGCGCCGCCCGTGAAATGACGCTGGAAAGCCCGCGCGACTTCCAGGTGCGCAACGCCAGCATCAACCGCTTCACCTTCACCGACGGCAAGCTCGCGCTGACGCAGTGGGGCGAAGTCGACCACCTGGCGCAGGCGCTGGACGATATCGTCTGAGTTCAAAAACCCGGGACAGTCCCTGGTTTCCAGGAAACTTTCCTAGAAACAGGGGACTGTCCCGGGTTTGTCAGCGGCCGATGACTTTCACCAGCTTCGGTGCCGAGGCGGCGAAGCCGGACGGGCCGCCGGTGGCGCTCAGCGTGCCGTCCGACTGCTTCCACCGCAGCTTGCCAGTGACCACGTTCTTGCCTTTTTCGTAGTCGTACGACAGCCCGTCGTCGTCGTACAGCGTGAATTCGGCATCGCCCTTGCCCGGGTAGACGAGGATCTGCTCGATCGCCTGCTTGGCGGCGGTCGACTGCACGGCGGCGCCCAGCGGCACGATCGAGCCGGCTTTTACGAACAGCGGTATCTGGTCGATCGGCGCAGCCACTTTCACCCACTGGCCGCCGGCCAGCTTTTCGTTGGTCCACCAGTTGTACCAGTCGGTGCCGGCCGGCAGATAGACGTTCTTTTCCGTTTGCCCCTGCTCGGTCACCGGCGCCACCAGGAATGCCGGGCCGAACATGTACTGCGTGCCGATGTTGGCCACGTTCGGGTCGGTGCCGAAATCCATCCACAGCGGGCGCATGAACGGCGCGCCGGTGTCATACGTCATCTTCGCCTGGCTGTAGATGTACGGTATCAGCTGGTAGCGCAGGGCATTGAACTTGGCCATCACGGCTTCGGCTTGTTTGCCGAACGACCACAGTTCCGCTTCCTTGCGCGAGCCGTGCAGCCGCAGGGTCGGGGTGAAGGTGCCGTACTGGAACCAGCGCGTGTGCAGTTCCGGGTAATCGTGGTTCTGGCCCACGACGGCTCGTGCATCGGACGGATCGAGCAGCGGCGCCTTGGTCGCTTCCGTGGTCTGCGGCAGCGATTGCCAGCCGCCGATGTCGTTGCCCCAATAAGCGATGCCGGAAGCTGTCATGTTCAACCCGGTTGGAATCTGGCGCGCCAGTGCTTCCCAGGTGGATTTGATGTCGGACGACCAGAACAGCGCGCCGGTGCGCTGCGAGCCCAGGTAGGCGGCACGGGACAGGATCATCGCGCGGCGGTTCGGCTTCCAGGCGCGCAGGCCTTCGGCGAACCCTTCGGTGTGCACCAGCGGGAACAGGTTGCGGTAGCGCTCGCCCGTGCCCACCGCATAGTGAAAGCCGTCCGGCACCAGGTCCGGTTCGGTTTCGTCCAGCCATGGATAGTCGAAACCGTGCGACAGCACGTTGTCGCGCACCTTTTCAAAGAACCATTTACGGGCGGCCGGGTTGGTGGAGTCGATCAGGCCACCGGTGCGGTCCGAGCGGAACGGCAGGCCGTCGACCGACTTGCCATCCTTGTCCTTGAGCAGGTAGCCCTTGCTGTCGAGCTCGTTGAAATAGCGGCCCGAGGTCTCGAACCGCGGCCAGATCGAGATGATCGACTGCATGCCCATGTCGTGCAGCTGCCTGTTCATGCCGTCCGGGTCGGGGAATTGCGCCGGGTCGATGTCGAGCTGGCCCATGCGGGTCCAGTAGAACCAGTCGACCACCATGATGTCGAGCGGGTAGCGCTTCTGCCGGTAGGTATTGGCGACGCGCAGCACCTCCTGCTGGCTGTCGTAGCGCGCCTTGGACTGGATCAGGCCGAACGCGGCCTTGGGCGGGATCGGCGTCCGGCCGGTCAGCCTGGCATAGCCGGCATACAGTTCGTCGGCGTTCTTGCCTGTAATAACGAAGAAGCTGACGCGCTCGCCCACATTGGACTGGAACCTGGTGGTGCCGAGGACGCCGGCGCTGAAGCGCGTGGCGGATGGGTTGTCCCACACGATGCCATAGCCTTTCGACGACACCATGAACGGCACGCACACCGTTTCGCCGCCTGGTGCGTCGTACCAGTGCTTGCAGTCGAGCGTGCGGCCGCGCAAGTCCAGCCCGGACAGCGATTCCTGGTTCTGGCCCATGCCATAGTAATGTTCGTCGGCCGGCGCGGCGAACTCGGCGCCGACCTGCCAGGTCTTTTCGCCATTGACGGTCTGTGGCGACATTTCCCAGCCCGTCATCCTGAGGATCTGCTGGCCCTCGGCATTGCGCACGTCCAGGCCGACCGGCGCCAGCGATGGCGCAAAATACTTCTGGCTTTGCGTGGGAATCTGCGGCGCCGGCGCCGGGTTGATCCGCACCGTCATGCCGCCCGAGCTGAACGTATCGCCATCGGCGGCGGGGCGGTGCTGGAATGCCTTGTTGTCGGCATGTTGCGCGATGATGCCGTAGCCTGGCCCCTTCAGCACCTCGGCCTTGTCCACCGCGATCGTCACGTGCAGGATATTCGGGCCGTAAGCCTCGACCGAGACAAAGGCGCCATTGCGGTCGAGTGTGGCAAGCGGGGCCGAATGGGCGACCGCGGCAATGCCGGTCAGCAGGAAAGCCGAAGCAATGGCAGCGGCCAGCCGGGTGGGAGCGCTGCCTGCCATGCGGCGCGCTGTCGTGATCATCATGCGTATCTCCTGTTGGTCTTGTTACACGTAACGTGTCTGACGTGCTTTTTGTTAGCGCTAACTTAATGATCCCGTAGCAATGGTGGTATGTCAACCATGGAAATCGGCAGCGCAAGCGGCACACGCGTTCGAAAAATTTCCTTCGATAACTCATTGTTTCATAAACGGAAAGTTGTGCCGCGGCCTGTTTAATACAAATTCGTGCGTATTAATTGAGCAGTGCTTGGGTTAGAATTGCAGGTTCCTCCGGCAATTTTTATTTGATACCCCAGTGCAAATCGGTCCCTATCAGCTGCGCAATAACGTGTTCGTCGCCCCGATGGCGGGCGTGACCGACCGGCCGTTCCGGCAACTCTGCAAGGAACTGGGCGCCGGTTATGCGGTTTCCGAGATGGCCGCCGCCAATCCGCGGGTGTGGGCCAGCGAAAAGAGCTCACGCCGCACCGATCATGCCGGCGAAATGGAGCCGAAGGCGGTGCAGATCGCCGGTTCCGATCCGCAGGAACTGGCCGATTGCGCCAGGTTCAACGTGGACAAGGGGGCCCAGGTCATCGACATCAACATGGGCTGTCCCGTGAAAAAGGTGTGCAACAACTGGTGCGGCTCGGCGCTGCTGCAGTTCGAGGACCTGGTCGAGAAGATCCTGCATGCCGTGGTCGGGGCGGTGCCCGTGCCGGTCACGCTGAAGTTCCGCACCGGCTGGGACCGCCAGAACAAGAACGCCCTGAACATTGCCCGCATCGCCGAGCAGGCCGGCATCCAGATGCTGACGCTGCACGGCCGCACCCGTGCCGACGGCTATACCGGCGACGCCGAGTACGAAACCATTGCCGCCGTGAAGGCCGCCGTGAAGATTCCGGTGGTGGCCAACGGCGACATCACCACGCCTGAAAAAGCCCGTTTCGTGCTGGACACGACCGGCGCGGATGCCGTGATGATCGGCCGCGCCGCCCAGGGCCGGCCATGGATCTTCCGCGAGATCGACCATTACCTGCGTACCGGCACCCATCTGCCGGCGCCGCTGGTGGCCGAAGTGCGCAAACTGATGGATGAACACCTGCGTGCCCACTACGCCTTTTATGGCGAATACCTGGGCGTGCGCACCGCGCGCAAGCATATTGGCTGGTATGTGCGCGACCTCCCGGGCGGGGAGGATTTCCGCCAGGAGATGAACCGTCTCGAGTCCACCGCCGAACAATTACGCGCCGTGGACGGCTTCTTTGAATCCCAATGGAAGCATGGCGAGCGGTTACAATACCGCCTCGCCGAAGACATGCTGGCCGCCTGACTTGGCGCCAGATCGGCAAATTATTTCGTTAGAAGAACATGAGCAAAGAAAGTATCCAGGAAGTTGTTACGAAGAGCCTCGAAGAGTATTTCAACGACCTGGGCGAACAGCAGCCGTCGAACATCTACGACATGGTCGTGATGACGGTCGAACGGCCGATCCTGCAAGTGGTGATGCACCGCGCCGACGGCAACCAGTCGCATGCCGCGCAGATGCTGGGCATCAACCGCAATACGCTGCGCAAGAAATTGCAGGAGCACGGCCTGCTGTAAGGCTTTTTCGTCCGGCCCGGGAATGGAGTGGCTGCGACGGCCACTCGTGCCGGCGGCTGCTCGATAACAAGAATTTTCAACCTGGACCACAGCCATGATCAAACAAGCTCTCATCTCCGTTTCCGACAAGACCGGCGTTCTGGATTTCGCCCGTGCCCTGTCGGCGATGGGCGTCAATCTCCTGTCCACTGGCGGCACCGCCAAGCTGCTGCAGGAAAACGGCCTGGCCGTTACCGAAGTCGCCGATTACACCGGCTTCCCGGAAATGCTGGACGGCCGCGTGAAGACGCTGCACCCGAAAGTCCACGGCGGCATCCTGGCCCGCCGCGACTTCCCGGAGCACATGGCCAAGCTCGATGAACATGGCATCCCGACGATCGACATGGTGGTCGTCAACCTGTATCCGTTCCAGGCCACGGTGGCCAGGGATGACTGCACGCTGGACGACGCGATCGAGAACATCGATATCGGCGGCCCGGCAATGCTGCGCTCGGCAGCCAAGAACCACAAGGACGTGGTGGTGATCTGCGATCCGTCCGACTATGGCGTGGTGCTGGCTGAAATGAAGACCACGGACAACTCGCCCGGCTATATCAGCTACGAGACCCGCTTCAACCTGGCCAAGAAGGTGTATGCCCACACGGCTGCCTACGATGGCGCGATCACGAACTACCTGTCCAGCCTGGGCCCGGACCGTTCGCACGCCAGTCGCGGCGCCTACCCGCAAACGCTGAACGTGGCGTTTGAAAAAGTGCAGGACATGCGCTACGGCGAAAACCCGCACCAGGGCGCCGCGTTCTACCGCGATACCAAGGCCGTGCCGGGCGCACTGGCGAACTACCGCCAGCTGCAGGGCAAGGAACTGTCGTTCAACAATATCGCCGATGCCGACGCCGCGTGGGAATGCGTGAAGAGCTTCTCCGGTATGGACCAGCCGGCGGCCTGCGTGATCGTCAAGCATGCCAACCCGTGCGGCGTGGCGCTGGGCGGTTCCGCCGTGGAAGCCTACAGCCGCGCGTTGCAGACCGACCCGACCTCGGCATTCGGCGGCATCATTGCGTTCAACGTGCCGGTGGACGCTGCCGCGGCAACCGAGCTGGCCAAGCTGTTCGTCGAAGTGCTGATCGCGCCATCGTTCACCGATGAGGCAAGGCAGATCATGTCGGCCAAGCAGAACGTGCGGTTGCTGGAAATCGCCTTGGGCGATGGTGTGAACACGATGGACTTCAAGCGCGTGGGCGGCGGCCTGCTGGTGCAGGCGGCCGACTCGAAGAACGTGCTGCTGGCCGATACCCGCGTGGTGACGAAGCAGCAGCCGACGCCGCAGCAGCTGGTCGACCTGATGTTTGCATGGAAAGTGGCGAAGTTCGTGAAATCGAACGCGATCGTCTTCTGCGGCAACAACATGACGCTGGGCGTCGGCGCCGGCCAGATGAGCCGCATCGACTCGGCCCGCATCGCCTCGATCAAGGCGCAGAACGCCGGCCTGACGCTGTCCGGCTCGGCCGTGGCGTCGGATGCGTTCTTCCCGTTCCGCGACGGCCTCGACGTGGTGGTGG
>DASVVD010000943.1:0-3853 GCA_036386715.1 Pseudoduganella sp. | reverse complement strand
TCCTCGTGCAGCTGCTCGAGGCCGGTGTACTGCGGCGTCAGGCCGCACTTGGAGGCGACGTTGACGACGAGGAGCACCTTGCCCTTGTGGGCGGCCAGCGTATCTTCGCTGCCGTCGATGCGTTTCAGTGGAATGTCCTGGATGGCGGCCATGTCGGTCCTTTCGTTAATTGAAAGACCATTGTAGCGACACACCGGAGAACGCGCAGGCCGCCTACGAAATGGCGTGGAAGAACGCGGCCACTTCGGCCAGCGCGAAGCCGCAGGCGCAGTCGTTGCGCCCTTCCGGCTGATCGAGCGGTGGCGGCGGCAGGCGCTTCACGGTGGTGGGAATGCCGGCCCGGATCAACTTGGCCGCGTATTGCTCCGCCTCGTCGCGCAGCGGATCGTCGTCGGCGGACAGGATCAGCGCTGGCGGCAGGTTCTTCAGCCGCGACGACTGCAGCGGCGACGCATACGGGTGCGTGCGGTCCGCCGCATTGGGCAGATACGCGCGATAGCCGCTGGCACAGGTGCGCGCCACGTCGTCCGCCACCGTTGCCCGCTCCACGCAGGCGGGCATGTCGCGCATCGAACAGGTGGACAGGCCGGGATCGAGCATCGGCATGACCAGCACCTGCCCGGCCAGTGCCGGCCCGCCCCGGTCGCGTGCCATCAGCGAGACCACGGCGGCCAGGTTGGCACCCGCCTCGATGCCGGCCACCACCAGCCGCTTGCCGTTCCATGCCAGCCTGGCCTTGTTCTTTTTCGCCCAGGCCAGCACGGCATGCGCGTCCTCGACCGCGGCCGGGAATGGCTTCACCGACGCCAGCGTATAGCCGGCGGACAGCGCCACCTGGCCGTGATCGGCGTTCACGAGCTGGCGCAGGAACTCGTCGGCCTCGTCGACTGCGCCACCGACAAAACCGCCGCCATGGAAGAACACCACCAGCGTATCGCGCTTGCCGGCCGGCGCCCCGGCAACGTGCAGGCGCGCCGGCAGCGGCCCCTCGGCGCCTGCCACTTCAATGTCGCGCGACAGCACATCGCAGGCCAATGGTGCTTGCTGCGCTGTCCTGCCGTTCTCCGCGTGGTTGTTCATGCCATGTTTCCTTTTCGATTGCTGCCGGCTTTGCTGCACTTTATATGCGCATCATCGACTCACTTTCAATATGGTAGCGCATGCGGCGCACGCTTCGTTGCCGACCGCCGCCGAGCACCTTGTACAGCGGAACCTGATTGCAGACCCGGGCCTGCCTCGCCCCGACCAGGCTTTGATGCGCCATGCACAGCTTGCGCTGCGAGACCAGTCCAGGTGGCCTGGTTGCGCCACCCGCGAACCCATGCCCGATACGTTCCGCTTGCCTCAAGCGTCCGGCGCCAGGTCGCCGAACCGGTACGACGCCGTCACGCCGCCATCCATCAGGAAATCGCTGCCGGTGATAAAACCGCCATCCGGGCCCATCAGCAACGCCGCCACGTTGGCGACTTCGTCCGGCGTGCCGACACGGCCGGCTGCGGACAGCTCGACCATGCGCCGGTAGCCCGGCCCGCGCGGACCGGCGAATTCGTCCTTTGCCAAAGGCGTGAAGATGATGCCTGGGCTGATCGCATTGACGCGCGCGCCACGCTTGCCCCACCGCACCGCTTCGGCCATGACGCGCAGCGCGTTGCCGCGCTTCGAGAGCTGGTAGGCGTTCAGCGGATCGGTCACGACCTCCGGCTGAAGCATCGGCAAGGCCAGGAGTTCGTCGGCAGGCGTCAGCGCCAGCGCCTTGTCCTGTTCGGGCGTAAGCGCCCCCAGCCGGTGCCCCGACTGCGACGAGATCACGACCGCCGCGCCGCCATGGGCGATCACGTTGCCGAATTCCTCCAGCAACACGGCCGTGCCGTACAGGTCGACCTGCAGGATGGTGGCCGGCGTCGCCTGTGTGGGCGATACGCCGGCAGCATGGACCAGGCCGGTCACCAGGCCGGTCGATGTCGCGAGCGCGACCAGCTTGCGGATCGAGTCCCGCGACGCGATGTCGACACTGGTGGTCGATACGTCGAACCCTGCTTCGCTTAGCGTTCTGGCGGCCGCCGCAGCATTTTCTTCGCGCAAGTCGGCCAGCAATACATGCTTGCCGACGCCCACGCGCCGGGCGATCGCCTGCCCGATGGCACCCGGGCCGACGACGATGATCACTTCTTTCATGACAGTTTCCTTTGTAAGTTGCGGCAAGCGCTCCAGCGGCCTGTCCAGCGTGATCGACGAGTCTACCGGCAAGCGGTCTGGATGATTAGAGCGTTCCGCACGCACACACCTATGAGTAAGCCTCATGGATGCGCTACAAATATGCCGCTGGAAACGTATAATCGGCCGCATGCAAGCCAATTTCAACGATCTGCTGGCCTTCGTGACCGTGGCGCGCGAAGGCAGCTTCACGCGCGCCGCGGCGCTGCTCGGGGTTTCCCAGTCGGCGCTCAGCCATACGATTCGCGGCCTGGAAGCGCGGCTGGGCATCCGCCTGCTGACGCGTACCACGCGCAGCGTGTCGCCCACCGAGGCAGGCCAGCGGCTGCTGACGACGGTCGCCCCGCGCTTCGAGGAAATCCAGCAGGAAGTAGCGGCACTGACGGAGTTGCGAGACAAGCCGGCCGGCACGATCCGCATCTCGGCGGCGGAACATTCGGCCAACACGGTGCTGTGGCCGAAGCTGGTGGACTTCCTGCCGCAATATCCCGACATCCACGTGGAAGTCACGCTGGAGTACGGCATGATCGACATCGTGGCCGGCCGCTACGACGCCGGCGTGCGGCTGGGCGACCAGGTGGCCAAGGACATGATCGCCGTGCGCATCGCGCCCGACCTGCGCATGGCCGTGGTGGGCGCGCCGGCGTATTTCACCGGCCGGAGGGCGCCGCAAACGCCGCATGATCTGCTGGTCCATGACTGCATCAACCTGCGCCTGGCTACCCACGGCGGCCTGTATGCCTGGGAGTTCGAGAAGGATGGGCAAAGCCTGAACGTGAAAGTGCAGGGGCAACTGACCTTCAACGGCAGCGCCCCGATGTTGCGCGCCGCCCTGGCCGGGTTCGGGCTGGGCTGCGTGCCGGAAGATCTGGTGCTGGAACACGTGGCGGCGGGCCGGCTGGTGCGGGTGCTGGAGGACTGGACGCCCACTTTCCCCGGCTACCACCTGTATTACGCCAGCCGGCACCAGTCGTCGCCCGTGCTCGGGCTGCTGGTCAAGGCGCTGCGCTACGAGATGCCTTCACTGGCGCGCCCGGCCACGGCAGGATAGCCATCGTTTGCCATGGCGACTTCTCGTGCATGGTGAGCGGATTCATGAATTCCACTAATCAGGGCTTGCAGCTTTGCGGGCTTTATCACGCCGGCGTCTCGCGGGTACAGTAGGCATCGAGTGAGCGGCACCCATCGGATGAGCGTCGCTCGACATGACCCTGACAGGAGCAAATGATGCAACAACGTGAACTTGGAAAAAGCGGCCTGACCGTTTCGGCGATCGGCCTTGGCTGCATGGGCCTCAGTTACGGCTACGGCCCTGCCGCCGACCGCCCGGCGGCGATCGCCCTGATCCGCGCGGCGGTGGAACGCGGCGTGACCTTCTTCGACACGGCCGAAGCGTATGGACCGAACGAGGAACTGGTTGGCGAGGCGCTCCTGCCCTTCCGCGACCAGGTCGTGATTGCCACCAAGTTCGGCTTTCGCAACGGCGACGCGCACATGGGTGTGGACAGCCGCCCGGAGCGCATCCGCGAGGTGGCAGAGCAGTCGCTCAAACGGTTGAAAACCGATCGCATCGATTTGTTTTACCAGCATCGGCCGGACCCGGAAGTGCCGATCGAGGACGTGGCCGGTGCCGTGCAGG
>DASVVD010000942.1:0-7546 GCA_036386715.1 Pseudoduganella sp. | reverse complement strand
TCTATGTGGTCGGACGGTTGGGCGGTATTGCGCAAATATCAAGCAATTACCGTTCCTGACTGTTGACCTGATTTGGCGAACCTTTTAAATCAATGACTTAAAGCAAAAAACCGGCAGTCTGTTATTGATTTTGCTCAGATGCTGTAAAGATTCTCGACAGCTCAGCCAGCCAAGCCGGCTTAGAAGAAACTTTCAGGGATCACCAGAATGTCACCAGGGCGCATCGATACATTGGCCGAGATATCGCCTTCCTTGATCAGGTCGTTCAGGCGGACACGGTACTGTTGTTGTTTGCCGTCCACGTTGCGGATAATCGTGGCTTTGTTGCCTGCCGCAAACTCCGTGACGCCGCCAACGGCAATCAGCACATCCATCAGCGACATGTCGCGCCGATACGGCAGGGCCTGCGGCCGCGCCGCCTGGCCGATCACACGGATCTGCTCGCCGTAAGTCCCCGTGAAGCCCGTGACGATGACGGTCACGACCGGCTGCTGGATGTATTTTGCCAGCGCCTTTTCAATGTCGCGTGCCAGTACGGTGGGCGTCTTGCCGCTGGCTTCCAGGTCTTCCACCAGCGGCGTGGTGATCTTGCCGTCCGGCCGCACCGGTACGCTTTGCGACACTTCCGGATTGCGCCATACGATGATGCTGACATTGTCGCCCGGGCCGATCAGGTAGTCGGGTGCCGCTGCCGGCCCCGCATCGACCATCGTGTTACCGGAACTGGCACAACCGGCCAGGGCACCCAGCATGACCGCGCCTGCCGCCAGCCATTTGAACAGCACTTGGTATTTCACGGGACTCTCCAGTCTGGTTGTTACGGGCCAGTCGATCCGGACCCATATGCTACGTTGCACACTATTACGTGCCCGTAACTTTCATTATGTAAATTTTGTGTTGCTTATTTTATACGAGGGCTTGGCCGGGCCGTGCAATTTTTTACTTTCCGTTAGTATTTTTCTGCAACAATTCCTGAACATACCGAACCGGAATCGCATACGAAATGCCGCTCGGCTGGCTGATGGCATTTTCTTTCTGGTTTTTAAGGAAAGTCATGTTCAGCACACCGTGGACGACGCCGCTGTCCGGATCGTAGACCGGGCTGCCGCTGTTGCCCGGGTAGGCAGTACCGTCCAGCTGCATGATCTGGAACGGGCGGCGCTGCAGCTGGCTGATCGTGCGGGCATCCAGCCGGCTCGAACTGAGCGAGGGCAGCATGATCGGCGTGATGGCCGACAGCATGGCCCGATGCGTGACCGGCGTCAGGCCAAGGTTCATGCCAAGTGGAAAGCCCGTAAAGGCCAGCGCCTGGCCTTCGGCAACCGTATCGCCGGATTCCAGGCGCAGGGGTGGCAATGGCGCGCCCGTCAGTCGCAGGTGCGCCAGGTCGTGTTCACGGTCGACAGCGGCAACAGTCACAGGGCGAAAATCGAGCTTGTCCCCCGAGCCGGTGACGATGCCCAGTGTTTCCATGCCTTCCGTGTTCAGCACCGGCAGTGCATGGGCATTCGTGATGATGGAGCGGCCATCGCCGACGGCGAAGCCGGTGGCGACAAAGACGATGGCCGGACTGCGCGTACGCAGCAACGTGCCGATGCCGACCACGGAGGGCTTGATGGCCGGGATCGTGTCTTTCAGCGCAGCATGGCCTGGCGATGCAAAGGCGATCACGGCAGCACAGCATGCCAGCAACACGGAACGAATCGGTCGGATCATGGGACTCATCGGGTCAGGATAGCAGATATGTAGTCATGAATTAAGATTGCTTTTTAGAAAATACATTTCCGACCTGTTAGCAGATTACAACGGTGTGTGCCATGACATGTTGGAAAGAAAAATTAATATCAACCGGCAACGTGTTCTGCGGTATGATAGAGCAATTGATGTAATTTAAGCAATATTTGCAGGGGCGGCTGGGTAAGTTGTCGCAGTGGCGGATCTCAATTGGCTTGGCTGAAAGTGAGTTAACAAGATGGCAGAAATGATGGCCCTGCTTTTGAGCTTCCTCAAGGCAATAGGCAAGTACCGCTGGTACGCGGTGGCAATCACATGGCTGGTTGCGATCATTGGCTGGACCGTTGTTTCCAGGCTGCCCAACGATTACCAGGCATCCGCCCGCGTGTATGTGGATACCCAGAGTATCCTGAAACCATTGATGGCCAGCATGACCACCTTGCCCAATACCGAGCAGCAGGTCATGTTCATGCGCCGCACGCTGATCAGCCGTCCCAACGTGGAGCGGGTCTTGCGAATGGTCGATCTCGACATCAAGGCCAAGACGCCGAGGGAGCATGAGAAGCTGGTCGACGAGCTGATGAGCCAGATCAAGATCGGTGGCACCGAACGTGATGACATCTACACGCTCTCCTACAGCAACCCCGACCCCAAGCTGGGCAAGGACGTGGTGCAGTCGCTGCTGACGATTTTCGTTGAAGGCAGCTTCGGCGGCAAACAGCAGGAATCGGAAAAGGCGATCCAGTTCATCGACGACCAGATCAAGATGTATGAAAGCAAGCTGGCCATTGGTGAAAATGCACTGAAGGAATTCAAGATTCGCCACATGGGCCTGCTGCCGCGCCAGGGCGGCGACTATGCATCCGCATATGGCGACCTGAGCGAGAAAATCAGCCAGGCCCGACTGGAACTGCTGGAAGCCGAACAGGCACGCAACGCCATCAAGCGCCAGATTGCCGGCGAAGACATGGCACCGGTTACCGACAATGCCGAACCATCGATCATCAACCCCGAGCTCGATGGCCGCATTACCACGCTGGAAAAAAACCTCGACCAGCTGCGCATGCAGTTCACCGACGAGCATCCCGACATCGTGGCCACCAAGCGCCTGATTGCCCAGCTTGAAGAGCGCAAGAAGCAGGATGCCAAGAAGAGCCGCGCAGTCGATCCGGGCGCGAACTACAGCCCGATGCTGCAGCAGATGAATGTCCAGCTCTCTGTCGAGGAAGCGCGCATTGCCTCGCTGCAGGCGCGGGTCGGCGAATACACCTCGCGCCTGGCGCAGATGCGCTCGCTGAGCAACCAGGCGCCGGAAGTGGAAGCGCAACTGGCACAGCTGAACCGTGACTACGCGGTGAACAAGGAAAACTACGAGAAGCTGGTACAGCGCCGCGAATCCGCCAAGCTGTCGGGCGACCTGTCCACGGCCACCGACATGATGACGTTCCGCGTCGTCGATCCGCCAGCCGTGCCGAGCACGCCGGCAGGGCCTAACCGCCCACGCCTGTACTCGCTCGTATTCCTGGCATCGCTGGTCGCAGGTCTCGGCACTGCGCTGCTGCTGAGCCAGATCCGGCCAACCTTCCTCAGCCAGAACAATCTGCGCGAAGCGACGGGCCTGCCGATCCTGGGCAGCATCGGCATGAACTGGACCGACCAGCAAAAGGTGCGCCGTCGCCGCCGCCTGTATGCCTTCAGCGCTGCAGTCGCCTCGCTGTTCACCGCCTATGGCGGGGTACTGGCCTTCACCCTTTTCCGGCAAGTCTGAGCCGGGGAAAGCACAGGTTACAACGTGAGCATCATTGAAAAAGCCGCGAACCGTATCGGCAAACAACCTCCGGCCGCTGCGCCGCTGGCCCATGTGCGCATCGAAGCGGCGCCGCCAGCCGGCCCGGTGCCGGTGATCGACAGCCCCGACGTCGCCGTGGCCGAACTGCCCGAGGCGGTGAGGGTTGCACCGGCGCAGGCACCAGCGATTGCGCTGTCGAACCCGGACCCGTCGAGCCCGGAACCGCTGCGCCGCGGTGCCCGCATGATCGAACTGGACCTGGCCCGGATGAACGAAGCCGGACTGGTGACTGCGGCTGGCGGCCGTACCAACCTGGTCGAAGATTTCCGTATCATCAAGCGACCGCTGATCAAGCGCGCGTTTACGCCGCGCAAGGCGAATGCGAATCCGGGCAATCTCATCATGATCACCAGTTCGCTGCCCGGCGAAGGCAAGACGTTCACGTCGATCAACCTGGCGATGAGCATCGCGATGGAACTCGACCACACGGTGCTGCTGGTCGATGCCGACGTGGCCCGTCCTTCCGTGCTGCGCACGCTGGGCCTGCCAGCCCAGCGCGGCCTGATGGACATCCTGCTGGACGATCAGCTCGACATGTCCGAGGTGATGCTGCGCACGAACGTGAACACGTTGTCGATCCTGCCGGCAGGCACGTCGAACCCGCGTGCGACCGAACTGCTGGCCAGCCAGGCGATGAAGTCACTGGTACTGGAAATCGCCGACCGTTATCCGGACCGGATCGTGATCTTCGATTCCCCGCCACTGCTGCTGACCAGCGAAGCGCACGTGCTGGCCAGCCATATGGGCCAGATCGTGGTCGTTGTCGAATCGGAAAAGACCACCCAGCACGCGGTCAAGGAGGCCTTGCACCAGCTGGAAGGCTGCAGCAATGTCAACCTCGTCTACAACAAGTCGCGCGAGCTGAATTCCTCCAGCAAATACGACTACCACTATGGCTGAACGTCGTACCCGTTGCGCCCTGGTCGGCTCGGCCATGCTGCTGGCCCTGTTGCCGTCGGCCGTGCGTGCGGCCTGGCAGGTGAAGCCAAGCGTCGAGCTGCGCGAGACCTGGTCGGACAACCCCCAGTTGCGCAGCGACGACCAGAAGCGGAGCCAGTTCATCACTTCCGTGGCACCCGGCCTGACGGTGACGAACGACACCCCGCGGCTGCAGGTTTCGGCATCGTATCGCCTGAACGCGTTCGCCTATTCGGACAAGCGGGAACCCGGCAATGACCGGCTGAACAGCACACTGAACGCAACGGCCAGGGGCAATGTGATCCGCGACCTGCTGTTTTTCGATGCCTCGGCAGGCATTTCGCAGACGCCGGTATCGGCATTTGGCCAGGTCAGCGACAACCCGTATTCGAACAGCAACCGCTCCGAAGTACGCAGCTACCGGGTAGCGCCCTACATGGTCCACCAGTTCGGCGCCTTTGCCACTACCGAGCTGCGCTATACGCACGACCTGGTCGACAGCGACCTGGCCGGTTTCCCGCGCAGCACGTCGGACACGGTCAACATGTCGGTGAACAGTGGCCCGTCGTTCCAGACCCTGGGCTGGGGGCTGCAGCTGGACCGCGAGAACCTGCAGGACGGTATCGCACCGAAAGCCATCAACAGCTCGGCACTGGCGTCGCTGCGCTATTCGCTGAACCGGCAGTTCAGCCTGACCGGCACGGGCGGCTACGACAAGTACGACTACGAAGGCATGGGCGAGGGCACGAAGGGCGCCTCCTGGTCGCTGGGCTTCTCGATGGAGCCGAGCGCGCGCACAAGCCTGCGCGTTTCGGCAGGGCGACGCTATTACGGCAACAGCTATTTCCTGGCCGCCAGCCACCGCAGCCGCAACACCGTGTGGAGCATCAACTATAGCGACGATGTGACCACCAGCCGCAACAATTTCCTGCTGCCGTCCACCGTCGATACTGCGGCAATGCTGAGCCAGATGTACCAGACCAACATACCGGACGCCGCGCAGCGCGCCCTGTTCGTCGACGCTTATATCCGGGCCCTCGGCCTGCCGCGCTCGCTGCCAAATCCCGTCAACTACTTCAGCAACCGCTACACGCTGCAGCGGCAGTTCAACACGTCGGTCGCATGGCGCTCGGCGCGTACCACGGCGGTCGCCACCCTGTTCAAGATGCGCCGCGAAGCCTTGTCGCTGGTGCAGTACGACAGTGCGCTGCTGGGCAGCAGCCAGCGCAACCTGAACGACAACACCGACCAGACCGGGCTGTCGTTGAACGTGGGTTACCGGCTCAGTGCCCGTACCAGCGCGGCATTTTCCGCCACCGTGAACCGCAGCAAATCGCTCAGCGACGAGATCAGCGAGAACAACCGCCAGTTCCGGCTGTACGTGACACGCAGCTTCCAGCAGCGCCTGTCCGGCACCCTGGAGGTGCGGCGCGGCGCCGGCGGCCTGGCACTGCAGAACAGCTCCTACACGGAGAACGCGGTGGCGGCCTCCCTTTCGATGAATTTCTGACCGAGCGAGACGTTTTCACCATGTACGAGAGTTACTACGGGCTTGGCGACAAGCCTTTCCGCCTGCGTCCGGACCCGAATTTCTTTTTCGGCAGCAAGGGGCACAAGCGCGCGATGGCCTACCTGGAGTATGGCCTGGCACAAGGCGAGGGGTTCATCGTCATCACGGGCGAGGTCGGTGCCGGCAAGACCACGCTGGTGCGCAACCTGTTCCGCCAGATCGAATCGGAGCGCATCGTCGCCGCGCATATCGTCAATACGCATGTCAATGCGGACGAAATCCTGCGCAGCGTGGTGGCTGCGTTCGGCCTGCCGTTCGAGGACAGCGCAAGCAAGACCACGCTGCTTGCCCGACTTGAAACGTTCTTGCGCGATTGCGATACGGCCGGCAAGCGGGCACTGCTGGTCGTTGACGAGGCGCAGAACCTGACGCCCCGCGTGGTGGAAGAATTGCGCATGCTGTCCAACTTCCAGTCCAATGACAAGCCACTGCTGCAGACGTTCCTGCTCGGCCAGCCGGAGTTCCGTGCAACGCTGCACAACCCCGGCATGCAGCAGCTGCGCCAGCGCGTCATCGCCACCTACCACCTGGGCCCGATGGACGAGCTGGAAACCCAGGCGTACATCGAGCACCGGCTGCTGACGGTCGGCTGGAAAGGCGATCCGTCGTTCACGCCGGCGGCGTTTGCTGCCATCTACGAGTTCACGGGGGGCATACCGCGCAAGACCAACCACCTGTGCGACCGCCTCATGCTGATGGGCTTCCTGGAGGAGATGCATGCCTTCACCGATGCCGATGTCGATACCGTGATTCGCGATATCGATCAGGAATTCGAGCCGCCCGCCGCTGCGCCGGCCACGGCGGCGCAGCAGGCGGAGACGGCCTCGTTCGACGCGGAGAGTGCCGTGTTCGCCAACCAGTATCCGTCCGTGCTCGACGAGCGCATGCTGCGGCTGGAACGATCGATGGGTTCCGTCCTGTCGATCCTGAAACGCATCGTGAGCACGCCAGCCGGCGTCAACCAGGCCTTGGATGAATGACATGAGTGATACCAACAAGATCCACCGTATCCTGTGCGTCGTGGGTGCGCGCCCGAACTTCATGAAAATGGCGCCCATCATGGCGGCCTTCGATGCGCTGCCTGGCGTCGAGGCCAAGCTCGTGCATACGGGCCAGCATTACGACGTGGCCATGAATCACCAGTACTTCCAGGCGCTGGGCATTCCCGACCCGGATATCAACCTGGAAGTCGGCAGCGGCAGCCACGCGCAGCAGACCGCCGAGGTGATGCGCCGCTTCGAGCCGGCGCTCGACGAGGTGGCGCCGGCAGCGGTGCTGGTGGTCGGCGACGTCAATTCCACGATCGCGTGTGCGCTGGTCGCGGCCAAGAAGGGGGTGCCGGTCATCCACGTGGAAGCGGGGCTGCGCAGCTTCGACCGCGCGATGCCGGAAGAAATCAACCGCGTACTGACCGACCAGCTGTCCGACCTGCTGTTCACGACCGAGGAAAGCGGCCGCGCCAACCTGCTCAATGA
>DASVVD010000941.1:0-3617 GCA_036386715.1 Pseudoduganella sp. | reverse complement strand
GGCATTCTGATGGCCGCGGTTGCGGGAAAGTTTGAGGCCGGCCACGCGGGGACGGCGCGTCGTTTCTTCCGCGATCAACGTCCAGGTCTTGTCCCGGCTGCCATCATCGACGAATACGACCTGGCTGGCGGCGGCGATCTTGCCGATGTCGATGAGCCGGCCCAGCAGATTGTCGAACTGGAGGCAGGATTCTGCCAGCACAGCTTCCTCGTTATAACAGGGAACCACGATCTGCAGGGTTGGCATGGAATCAGCCCTTAAAAAACCGTCCTGGCTAACATCGGAGACTTGCATTATTGACCTTTGAATTACGACTGATAAACATGGAAACGGATTTCAACCGAAAAGTTTGCTGGACAGTGCCAGGCGAGCAGCGGAAGTTCCTGCAATCTTTTCAAGCCTGAAATGCTCACGTCACTCCGTCGGCGAGGAGGATATGCACCGGGACCGGGCACTGACCGCTGAGATGCATGCAGGCCATCGTGAGGGAGCGTTACTCCTTTGGTAATTACGAGTTTATCATGTTGAGTGTCGTAACGACAAGTTTTTGATTATTTTTTAACCTGCCGTGGCAAGCATTTCCACCCCCCGGTCGCACTGGTCGACCTGCTTGCAAACTCTTATCCTAGGATTTAAATCCGATATGTCAAATTCAAGTACAGTATTTATTTGAAAGATTACGGTGACGGCGGCCCCATGGCGCGGCAGGCCCGGGGATGGCGGGGCGGACCCGGCGGCCGATATGCGACATACTGCCCAGTACCTGGAACTCTGCTTTCCGATACCGGTGTCGATGGTAAAAAGCAGCCTGATTCGCCAGTAAAAACGGCAGTCTTTACATAAAAAAAACCATGCGCGCCACCAAAATTTGATGTATTACGCCAAGCCATTCGCCGGTTTGCCGCCACGCTGAAAACAGATGGCGGAGAACCTCGCTCTGCGCTCCACATGCTTGCATCCATTCCACAAGCATTGCAGTACCGCTCTGGTGCTGTGACGAACACCGGTAGGTGATTTAACAATTCATTTTTTTGCAGCCGCATCGGTTCAACGATCGACGGGTATTGTGAAAAGGAGACAGACCGTCCCGCGTGCTTGCCCTGGCATGGCGGCAATCGAGCACAGGCAGCCTGGCTTCTTGACTGGCGGAATGGTGTGCTGCGCCACAGGTGCTGCCGGGTACCATACCGCCTTGATTAACGGTCAAGACGGAAGGAGCACAGCATGCGTTTGAAACGACTCTCGGACCAGGTTATCGTCATTACCGGCGCCACCAGCGGCATTGGCCTCACCACGGCCCGGATGGCGGCGGCACGCGGCGCCAAGGTGGTGCTGGCGGCACGCGGCGAGGAAGCCCTGGAACAACTAGAACAGCAGTTGCGCCAGCGCGGCGCGGAAGCGCTGGCCGTGCCGACTGACGTCGGCAAGAAGGATGAGGTGCACGCGCTGGCCCAGGCGGCCATCAAGCGCTTCGGCCGCATCGATACGTGGATCAACAATGCCGGCATTTCGATCTTCGGCCGTGCCGAGGAAGTCACGGAAGAAGACAATCACCGCCTGTTCCAGACCAACTTCTGGGGCGTCGTGAACGGCTCGCTGGAAGCGGTGAAGCACCTGCGCAAGGATGGCGGCGCGCTGATCAACCTTGGCAGCGAATTGTCCGAGGTCGCGGTACCGCTGCAAGGCATGTATGCGGCATCGAAGCACGCGGTGAAGGGTTATACCGATGCGCTGCGCATGGAACTGGAACACGACAAGCTGCCTATTTCCGTCACGCTGATCAAGCCGGCCGCGATCGACACGATGTTTTCGGTCCATGCGCGCAATTACATGAGCGTGGAACCGAAATTGCCTGAACCGATCTACCCACCGGAAATGGTGGCCGAGGCAATCCTGGATGCGGCACAGCATCCACAGCGCGATGTCTTCGTCGGCAACGCGGCCAAGGCCAACGCGGTCGGCGGTTTCATGCTGCCGAGCCTGTTCGACAAGCTCGGCGCGTCGATGATGTGGAAGCAGCAGCGCACGGACAAGCCGTCGCGCCGGTCGCGCGGCGATGCACTGCATTCGTCCGATCCGGCGCACGAACTGCAGCAGCGGCTGGGCACGCAGACCGCGGGTACGCCAACCAGCTACAAGGCCGTGAGAAGGTCGCCACTCAAGCTGGCCCTGCTCGGTGGCGGCGCATTGGCCGCCGCGTGGATGCTGACCCGGGGCAGCGGCAACGCGGGCCAGCGCGACAACAGCTGACTTGACCTGCCTGCATGACCACCGGTCGTGCAGGCCTCCCCCGTAATGATGGCCAGGTAGCGTTACAGGCAACTTTGCTGGCAACTTTGCTGGCAACTTCGCCGGCATCCAGAGGCCGGCCCGGAGCTTCGGCCGGCCTCTGCCATTTCAGCCGCGATCTTTTCGCTACCATTCTCAGCGGAAATTACCACTGAGCATTTCAGTTATTCACCAATCAGATTTTAATCAAAAAACCCCTTGCTCCGATCAGTTTTCAATCGCTATACTGCGCAAAGTTGTACGACAACTGACAACCATCCCCGCCATAATACTACTGCTAAGGGGCTACCGGAGGCACCATGGGCAACACCATTTCCAACACTAATCCGACCCGCGTACGCTGGTCGATCCTGGCGATCCTGTTCATCGTCACCACCATCAACTATGCCGACCGCGCCACGATCTCCATCGCCGGCCCCGAACTGAGCAAGCAGCTGGGCCTGTCGCCCGTCGAGATGGGCCTGGTCTTCTCGGCGTTCTCCTGGTCCTACGTGCTGTGCCAGCTGCCGGGCGGCTGGCTGCTGGACCGTTTCGGCACGAAGATCGTGTACTTCTTCTCGATCTTCCTCTGGTCGCTGTTTACGCTGGCGCAAGGGTGGGTCGGCTTCTTCAGTGGCGGCGCCGCCGTGGCCATGCTGTTCACGCTGCGCCTCATCGTCGGCGCGGCCGAGGCACCTTCGTTCCCCGGCAATAGTCGTCTGACGACTTCGTGGTTCCCGACCGCGGAACGGGGCACGGCGGCGGCGATCTTCAACTCGGCGCAGTATTTCGCCACCGTGCTGTTCGCACCGATCATGGGCTGGCTGGTGCATACCTACGGCTGGGAAAGCGTGTTCTTCGTGATGGGTTCGCTCGGCGTGGTGATGGCGTTCGCCTGGCTGAAGTTCGTCCACGGCCCGCGCCAGCATCCGCGTGCCAACGCGGCGGAACTGCAGCATATCGAAAAAGGCGGTGCACTGGTCGACCTGGAAACCACCGGCCTGCTGGCCGCCGGCCGCCCGCAGATCGACACCTGGTCGTGCCTCAAGCAGTTGCTGTCGTCGCGCATGCTGCTGGGCATCTACATCGGCCAGTACAGCATCAATACGCTGACCTACTTCTTCCTGACATGGTTCCCCGTGTACCTCGTCAAGGAACGCCATATGACGATCCTGAAAGCCGGCTTCATCGCCGCGCTGCCCGCGATCGCCGGCTTCCTGGGCGGCGTCCTGGGCGGCATCATCTCGGACCGCATGATCAAGCGCGGCTACAGCACGTCGGTGGCACGCAAGACGCCGATCATCGGCGGCATGCTGCTGGCGACCACCATGGTGCTGTGCAACTACGTG
>DASVVD010000940.1:0-2951 GCA_036386715.1 Pseudoduganella sp. | reverse complement strand
AAGTCGTCATCGTGGCGCGCAGCGTGGGCACCACGAACCTGATCGTGTCGACCCGCGAAGGTCGTTCGACCGTGTTCGATATCGCCGTGGCCATCGACACGTCGCCGCTGCAGGCGCAGTTCGCCACGCTGTTCCCGGCCGAGAAGGAACTCCATATCGGCAGCACCGGCAACACGCTGATCCTGTCCGGCATGGTGAGCGACTCGGCGACAGCCAGCCAGCTGATCGCGCTGGCGACGGCGTTCCAGGAGAGCGCCATGGCATCGGCCGGCGCTTCCGCCGGCAGCGGCGCAGGCACGCCGCCCGCCAGTGGCGTTGGCGCGCCTGCTGCGGCCGCAACGCCCGTAGCCGGTGGCCAGAAGGTGCTGAACATGCTGCAGGTGGCGGCACCACAGCAGGTGCTGCTGGAAGTGAAGATCGCCGAGGTGTCGAAATCGCTGGTCGACCAGCTCGGCGCCAGCCTCGGCTACTCGAAGACCAACGGCAGCTGGAGCTACGGCATCCTGTCGAGCCTGCTGGCCGATACGGGCAACACGCTGGGCGCCATCAAGAATGCCGGCACCCAGCTGGTGATCGACGGCCAGAAGCGCGATGGCCTGGTGAAGATCCTGGCCGAACCGACCGTGATGGCGATCAGCGGCCAGGAAGCCAGTTTCCTCGCGGGCGGCAAGATCTTCATCCCGGTCGCGCAAAGCGGTGCCGCCGGCACCAGCACGATCACGCTGGAAGAAAAGGAATATGGCGTGGCCGTGAAATTCATGCCGACGGTGCTGGCCGGCGGGCGCATCAACCTGCGCGTGGCGCCGGAAGTATCGGAGCTGAACCGCGAAGGCATCGGCATCAGCACGTCGACGTCGAGCGCCACGGCGATCCTGCCCTCGTTTACGACGCGCCGCGCCAGCACCACCGTGCAGCTGCAGGACGGCCAGAGCTTCGCCATCGGCGGCCTGATCCGTAACAACGTGACCAGCAGCATCAAGCGCTTCCCGTTCCTGGGCGACGTGCCGGTGCTCGGCACGCTGTTCCGCAGCAGCGATTTCCAGAACGACCGCACCGAGCTGGTGTTCATCGTCACGCCGCACCTGGCCAAGCCGCTGCCGGCTGCGCCACGCCTGCCGACCGATGAATACGTCCAGCCGACCCGCGCCCAATTCCTGATCGGCGGCCAGCATGAAGGCCAGGCCGCCCCCGCCGCTTCAAAGGAGCAGCCATGACCCATATCCGATACGCCGCCCTGGTGATCCTCGCCGCCACTGGCATGACCGGCTGCGCAAGCCAGGAGCGCTCGGGTACCGGCACCAGCGTGCGCGCCATCATGGCCAGCCAGATGCTGCCGCCGCAGCCGGCAACCAATACCGGCACGGAGGCCAGCACCGCGGTGGCCGGCTATGCCAATTACCAGCGCTCGTACGTGACGCCGACGCCGCAAACCGACAGCGCCATGATCGGCTCCGGCATCAGCGGCAAATAAGAGGAAAGACTCATCATGAAAATCGCAGTCCTGTCGCGCGACGAGCGCCACCTGATCGAACTGGCGCGGCAGCTGCGCGCCCGCCCCGGCGCCGACGAAGTGGACATGATCGCCGGCACGCCGGCGCGCCTGACCACGCTCGACGACGATGCCGTGCCCGACGTGCTGGTGGTGGACCAGCCGCGCGCCGACGAAGGCGAACTGGACCAGCTCGAACGGCTGGGCCACCTGTTCCCCCGCATGGCATTCATCGTGCTGTCGGGCGACCTGTCGCAGGAGTTCCTGCTGCGCGCCATGCGTGCCGGCGTGCGCGAAGTGCTGCCGGCCAGCCCGGCCGCCGGCGCGCTGAGCCAGACGCTGGACCGCATCGCCGAAAAGCTCGGCACGCAGGGCGGTGCCAACGGCAAGGTGCTGGCCTTCATTTCGTGCAAGGGCGGCAGCGGTTCGACCTTCCTGGCCACCAATCTTGCCTATGCCCTGTCGGCCGGCGGCACCAAGCGCGTGGCGCTGATCGACATGAACCTGCAGTTCGGCGATGCCTCGCTGTTCGTGTCGGACATCAAGCCGCTGGCCACGCTGTCCGACGTGGCTTCGCAGATCCACCGCCTCGATCCGTCGTTCCTGGCATCGAGCATGGTCAGCGTGACGCCGAACTACAGCGTGCTGGCGGCGCCGTCCGATCCGGCGCACGCCAGCGACGTCAAACCCGAGCATATCGACGCGATCGTCAAGCTGGCGCGCCGCCAGTACGACTTCATCGTGCTGGACGTGGGCCGCAGCCTGGATCCGGTGAGCATCCGCGCGCTCGACCACGCCGACACCATCTACCCGGTGCTGCAGATGACGTTGCCCTACATCCGTGACGGCAAGCGCCTGCTGAACGTGTTCCGCAATCTTGATTACGGCAAGGACAAGGTCGAGCTGATCGTCAACCGGCACGACAAGAACAGCGATATCCGGCTGAAGGATCTCGAGGATGCGTTCGACACGCCGATCCTGCGCACGATGCCGAACCATTACGATGCTGCGGCAAAGTCCGTCAACCAGGGCGTGCCGGTCACGCGCCTGGCGCCGGAAAGCCCGCTATCCGCCGCGCTGGAAGACATGGCGCGCGACCTGACCGGTGCCGCTGCTCCGCAGCAGGCGGTCGGACTGATGTCGCGCCTGTTCGGCCGCCGCGCCGCCTGATTGACCGACGCACCGACCGACGCACTGACCCAGACTCTGACGGAACACCACGATGAACATGCCCTCCTCTTCCCTGCGCGAACGCCTCGGCAACGGCGCGCCGCGCCCTGCCGCGCAGCGCGGCGCCATCGACAACCGCGCCTACCACCAGCTCAAGAGCCGCATCCACGAGGCCCTGCTGGACCGGATCGACCTGGAAAGCATGCAGCGCCTGACGCAGGACCAGATCCGCCAGGAATTGCGCCTGCTGGTCGACCGGCTGCTCGAGGAAGAGATGGTGGTGATCAACGAT
>DASVVD010000939.1:0-8701 GCA_036386715.1 Pseudoduganella sp. | reverse complement strand
GGCGGCGCGTTTTCAGGCAAGGATCCTTCCAAGGTGGACCGGTCGGCTGCCTACGCCGGCCGCTATGTGGCAAAGAACATTGTCGCGGCCGGACTGGCGGAGCGTTGCCAGATCCAGATTTCTGACGCAATCGGCATTGCCAAGCCGACTTCGGTGATGGTCACCACCTTCGGCACCGGCAAGATCAGCGATGAAAAGATCGCCGAGCTGGTCAGGGAGCATTTCGACCTGCGTCCGAAAGGCATCGTGCAGATGCTGGACCTGCTGCGCCCGATCTACAGCAAGACCGCCGCCTACGGCCACTTCGGCCGCGAAGAGCCGGAATTCACGTGGGAGCGCACCGACAAGGCCGCCGCCCTGCGCGCCGCCGCCGGCCTGTCCTGAAAAATTTTCCTGGAATCGGGGTCAGACCCCAATTTCAGGAAATATTGCCAAAAAATGGAGCCAGGAGCGGGTGTGGCATGCATGCCATACCCGCTTGCATTTGCGGAGCATGCTCCGCAAATGCCCTGCGTCGCCCCTGGTTTTTTGTTATAGAATGCTTGTTCTCCGAGGAGCGTTGCGACGGATCAAACAGATCTGCCAGGCTCGGACACTTCTGCAACCGCGCTCACGTCAACTTTTTTCAACATTGAAAGGAGGCGTGATGAACGCCGTCACCAACATCTCCCAAGACTACATCATTGCCGACATCGGCCTGGCCGCGTGGGGCGAAAAAGAAATCAAGATCGCCGAAACGGAAATGCCCGGCCTGATGGCGATCCAGGAAGAATTTGCCGCTGCACAGCCGCTGAAGGGCGCCCGCATCACCGGTTCGCTGCACATGACGATCCAGACCGCCGTGCTGATCCGCACGCTCGAGGCACTGGGCGCGCAGGTGCGCTGGGCTTCGTGCAACATCTACTCGACCCAGGACCACGCCGCCGCCGCCATCGCCGCCGCCGGCACGCCGGTCTTCGCCATCAAGGGCGAAACGCTGGACGAATACTGGGAATACACCCACCGCATCTTCGAATGGCCGGGCGAAGGCGTGTATTCGAACATGATCCTCGACGATGGTGGCGACGCCACGCTGCTGCTGCACCTCGGTGCCCGCGCCGAGCAGGATGCATCGGTGCTGGACAACCCGGGTTCGGAAGAGGAAATCTGCCTGTTCAACTCGATCAAGGCGCACCTGGCCAAGGATGCCACCTGGTACTCGAAGCGCCTGCCGGAAATCCTCGGCGTGACGGAAGAAACCACCACCGGCGTGCACCGCCTGTACCAGATGCACAAGGACGGCAAGCTGGCTTTCCCGGCAATTAACGTCAACGACTCCGTGACCAAGTCGAAGTTCGACAACCTGTACGGCTGCCGCGAATCGCTGGTCGACGGCATCAAGCGCGCGACCGACGTGATGATCGCCGGCAAGGTTGCCGTCATCGCCGGCTATGGCGACGTGGGCAAGGGCTCGGCGCAGGCCATGCGTGCGCTGTCGGCCCAGGTGTGGGTCACCGAGATCGACCCGATCTGCGCGCTGCAGGCCGCGATGGAAGGCTACCGCGTCGTGACGATGGACTATGCCGCCGAGCATGGCGACATCTTCGTCACCTGCACCGGCAACTACCACATCCTCACCGAACAGCACATGCTGAAGATGAAGGACCAGGCGATCGTCTGCAACATTGGTCACTTCGACAACGAGATCGATGTCGCCGCGCTGAAGAAGTACCAGTGGGAAAACATCAAGCCGCAAGTCGATCACGTGATCTTCCCTGATGGCAAGCGCATCATCCTGCTGGCCGAAGGCCGCCTGGTGAACCTGGGTTGCGGCACGGGCCACCCGTCTTACGTGATGAGCTCGTCGTTCGCGAACCAGACCATTGCCCAGATCGAGCTGTTCCAGCACCAGGACAAGTACCCGGTCGGCGTTTACACGCTGCCGAAGCACCTGGACGAGAAAGTGGCCCGCCTGCAGCTGAAGAAGCTGAACGCGCAGCTGAGCGAACTGACCGAAGAGCAGGCCGCTTACATCAACGTCAAGATCGAAGGCCCGTACAAGCCGGAACACTACCGCTACTGATCGGTACGAAGGCCGGCGCAGCCGGCCTTTTTTTGCAACGCATTTTCATTTCATTTCGCTTTTAGGCTTTTCCATGCGTTTGGTCCTGACCTGGTTTATCAATGCCGTGGCCCTGTTCGCAGTGCCTTACCTGATGCATTCCGTCGACGTCACGAGCGTCGGCGCAGCCCTGATCGCGGCGCTCGTCCTCGGGCTGGTGAATACGCTGATCCGTCCGCTGCTGCTCCTGCTGACCCTGCCGGTAACGGTACTGTCGCTGGGCCTGTTCATCTTCCTCGTCAACGGCTTCACGTTCTGGCTGGTGGCGCAATGGGTGTCGGGCTTCCATGTGACGGGTTTCTGGGCAGCGGTGGGCGGCGCCTTGCTGTACAGCGTGATCTCCTGGGCCCTCTCTTCACTGTTGTTGAAAGACGCCGATGGCTGACCATAATTTTAGTATCGAGTTCTTCCCGCCCAAAACGGCGGAAGGCGCGGAAAAGCTGCGCGCCACGCGCGCCAAGCTTTCCGAACTGCATCCCAAGTATTTTTCCGTCACGTTCGGTGCCGGCGGCACCACCCAGCGCGGAACGCTGGAAACCGTGCTCGACATCATGGGCGCCGGCGAGCAAGCCGCGCCGCACCTGTCGTGCGTGGGCGGCACGCGCGAATCGATCCGCGCCATCCTGCAGGAATACAAGTCGCACGGCATCCGGCGCGTGGTGGCACTGCGTGGCGACCTGCCCAGCGGCTATGGCGCGGCCGGCGAATTCCGCTATGCCAACGAGCTGGTGGAGTTCATCCGCGCCGAGACGGGCGACTGGTTCCACATCGAGGTGGCGGCCTACCCGGAAGTGCACCCGCAGGCGAAATCGCCGCAGTCCGACCTGGACGCCTTCGTGCGCAAGGTGAATGCCGGCGCCGATGCCGCGATCACGCAGTATTTCTACAACGCCGACGCGTACTTCCAGTTCGTCGAGGCGGCGCAGAAAGCTGGCGTCACCGTGCCGGTGGTGGCCGGCATCATGCCGATCACCAACTACACGCAGCTGATGCGCTTCTCCGACATGTGCGGCGCCGAGATCCCGCGCTGGGTGCGGCTGAAACTGGCCAGCTTCGGCGACGACACCGCATCGATCAAGGCCTTCGGCCTCGACGTGGTGACCGACCTGTGCGAGCGCCTGCTCGCCGGCGGCGCCCCGGGCCTGCACTTCTACAGCATGAACCAGGTGGCGCCAACCACGGCCCTGTGGCAGCGGCTGGTCAAGTAAAAAACGGAAACCCGGGACAGTCCCGGGTTTTCAGCCGGCTTCGGTGATGATGCGGTCCAGCGCGATGTCATGCCCGTCACTGCCAAAGTCGGCAGCAAGGCAGGAATAGGCGATGCCTACCGTCGCCGGCCGCGGCGTCTTTTCCAGCGTGCGGTCATAGAAACCGCCGCCATATCCCAGCCGGTAGCCAGCAGCATTGAAGCCCAGGCAGGGCACCAGCAGTGCCGGCGGACAGGGCTTGATGCGCAGCTCGGCGGGCACCGCGATGCCCATCGCATCCTTGACCAGCGGTTCGCCGATGCTCCACGCGGCGAAGTCGAGCGGTGCGTCGCGTTTCTGCACGACCGGCAGCAGCAGCCGCACGCCCAGCCGCGCCAGCTCGGCGTAGGCGGGGTGCAGGTCTGGCTCGTCACGCAGCGGCCAGTAGACGCCGACTGCCTCGGCCCGCGCCGCGTGCCACCATGCCACGATGTGCCGGCAAATAGCGGCATCCCATTGCGCCCGTGTTTCCACCGGCAGGTTGCGCCGTGCCGCCAGCAGTTGCTTGCGCAATGCCGCCTTCTCGGCCGCGGCCGTCTGCACGCTTGCCGATGGTAGCCCTTCAGTCAGGCGTGTTATTCTAAGGTCGCTGGTCATGTCACTTTTTGAGAGTCGTATCTTGATTTCCCCGTCGAAATGGATAGCCGGCGCGCTGCTTGCAATTTCCTGCGCCATCACGCCGCTTGCAATCCCGCAGGACCTGGGCGACAGCCGCAAGGAGGACGACGCGTTCCTGCTGCTGCGCGACTCCGTGCGCCGCAACGACGCGGCCAAGGCCGAGTTCTATGCCGCCCGCCTTGCCGACTACGCGATTCCTTCGTATGTCGACTATTATCGGCTCAAATCGCATTTCGTTGCCGCCAGCTCGGGCGAGATCCTGGCCTTCCTGCAGAAGCACGAAGGCAGCGCCATCGCCGACCGGCTGCGCAACGACTGGCTGCTCGAACTGGGCCGCCGGGGCGAATGGGCCATGTTCGACCAGCAGTTCCCCCTGTTCGTGCTGAAGGACGATACCCAGGTCAAGTGCTACAGCCTGATGTCGCGCCTGTCGAAAGGCGAAAACGTGGCCGCCGACGCGCGTGCCCTGCTGATCTATCCGCCGTATTACGGTGACGGCTGCAGCGCGCTCGTCGCCTCGCTGGCGCAGACCGGCCAGTTTACCCAGGAAGACCTGTGGGCGCAGGTGCGCCTGGCCGGCGAAACGAATGCCACCGGGCCGGCGCGCCGCATCATCATGCTGCTCAACGGGTCGGACAAGAAGATCGCCCAGGCCATCGACGTGCCGGCCCTGGTGCTGGCCAAGGGTGCCGGGAGCACCAAGGCCGATCGCGAAGTGTTCCTGGTGGCGCTGGGCCGCGCCGCGCGCACCAGCATCAAGCTGTCGGTGCTGGCCTTGCAGAAGGCGCTGCCCGGGCTCACCGCGCAGGAGCAGGCCATCGGCTGGGCCAACATCGCGCTGCCCGCTTCCTACGCGGTGGCGCCGGAAACGTCCGACTACTGGCGCCGTGCCAACGGCGCGCCGCTGTCGATCGACCAGCACCAGTGGCGCACCCGCTATGCGCTGCGCGACGGCAACTGGCAACTGGTGCGTGACCATATCGCCGCGATGCCGCCGCAGCTGCGGCAGGATCCCACCTGGGTGTACTGGCAGGCCCGCACCTCGGTCGCCCTGGCCGGCGGCAGCATGACACCCGAGGCGCAGTCCCTGTACCAGAGCATTGCCGACCGCGAGGATTACTATGGCCTGCTGGCCGCCGAGGAGCTGGGCCGCACCGTCAGCATCCCGGCTCCCGGCGCACCGGTCACGGCGGCGGAAATTGCCGCAATCGAAGCCAACCCGGGCATCCGCCGCGCCCTGAAATTCTTCGACATGCGGCTGCGCTTCGAAGGCATGCGCGAATGGAACTGGGAAGTGCGCCATTTATCGGACCGCGAGCTGATCGCCGTGGCCGAATATGCGCGCCAGCACCATATCCTCGACCGCATGGTGTACACGTCCGAGCGCACCCGCGCGCTGGCCGACTACACCCACCGCTATCCGGCGCCGCACGATGAGATCATGCGGCCCACCACCACCACGCTCGGCCTCGACCGCGCCTGGGTGTATGGCCTGATCCGCCAGGAATCGCGCTTCGTGATGAATGCCCAGTCGAGTGCCGGCGCGTCCGGCCTGATGCAGGTCATGCCGTCCACCGGGCGCTGGGTCGCCAACAAGATCGGCCTGACGAATTTCGTGCAGGACATGCTGTCCGATGTGCGCACCAACATCCTGCTGGGTGCCAACTACATGAACATGGTGCTGGGCAGCATGGATGGCTCGCAGGTGCTGGCCACGGCCGCCTACAACGCCGGTCCCGGCAGGCTGCGCTCCTGGCGTTCGGCGCTGACGAAACCGATGGACGCCACCGTGTTCATCGAGTCGATCCCGTATTCGGAAACCCGCGGCTATGTGAAAAACGTGATGACCAATGCCACGTACTACGCGGCGCTGTTCGAAGGCCGGCCGCAGTCGATGAAGGCGCGCCTGGGCGTCGTCACGCCGAAGGGTTACTCCCAGCAGGAACAGCAGCAGACCAGTTTCTCGAGCCGCTGATCCGGCGCGCTCCCTTTACTTTCACTCTTCATGCAAACGATCGATCTCGACCCTACCCTGACCCAGACCCTGGCCGCGGCGCGCGAGCCGGGCCTTACCCTCGTTATCGGCAACAAGAACCTGTCCTCCTGGTCGATGCGGCCCTGGCTGGCGATGGCCGCCTTCGGCATTCCGTTCACCGAGGTGCGCGTGAAGCTTGACCAGCTCGATACGTCCGGCAACATCGCCCGCTACACGCACAGCGGCCGCGTGCCCGTGCTGCTGGCGGGCGAGATGACGATCTGGGACAGCCTGGCGATCTGCGAGTACCTGGCCGAGCAGTTTCCGGACAAGCACCTGTGGCCGCAGGATGTGGCGGCACGCGCCACCGCGCGCTCGATCTGCGCCGAGATGCATTCGAGTTTCACCAGCCTGCGCAGCACGCTGCCGATGAACATCGTCGCGCGCCTGCCGGGCCAGGGCCGCACGCCGGACACCCAGGCCGACATCGGCCGCGTCAGCGAAATCTGGGAGGAGTGCCTGTGCCGCTTCGGCCACAACGAGTTCCTGTTCGGCGATTTTTCATTGGCCGATGCGTTCTTTGCCCCGGTCGTCACCCGCTTCAACACCTATGGCGTGGCGCTGCCGCCGGCGCTGTCGGCGTATTGCGAACGGGTCACGCGGCACCCCGCCGTGGCGCGCTGGATCGAGGAGGCGCATGCCGAAGTCGCTAGAAGCGCGCATGGCAGCGCCGGCGAAGGCGCGGACGAGGAATGAAGACCTATGTCGTTGGCGGTGCCGTCCGCGATGCCCTGCTGGGACAGCCCGTCAAGGACCGTGACCATGTCGTCGTCGGCGCCACGCCCGAGCAGATGGTGCAGCAGGGCTTTCGCGCGGTGGGCAAGGATTTTCCGGTGTTCCTGCATCCCGACACGCACGAGGAGTATGCGCTGGCCCGCACCGAGCGCAAGACCGCGCCCGGCTACAAGGGCTTCGTGTTCCACACCGCGCCCGACGTGACGCTGGAGCAGGATCTGGTGCGCCGCGACCTGACGATCAACGCGATCGCCCGGGCCGGGGACGGCACGCTGACCGATCCGTTCGATGGCCGCGGCGACATCGCCCGCCGCGTGTTCCGCCACGTGTCGGACGCGTTTGCCGAAGACCCGGTGCGCATCCTGCGCGTGGCCCGCTTTGCCGCCCGCTTCACCGATTTCACGGTGGCCGCCGAAACCAATGCGCTGATGCGCCGCATGGTCGACGAGGGCGAGGTCGATGCCCTGGTGCCCGAGCGCGTGTGGCAGGAACTGTCGCGCGGGCTGATGGAGCGACGGCCATCGCGCATGCTGCAGGTGCTGCGCGACTGTGGCGCGCTGGCGCGCATCGTGCCGGAGCTGGACCGCCTGTGGGGCGTGCCGCAGCCCGAAAAATGGCACCCGGAAATCGACACCGGCATCCACATGGAACAGGTGGCCGATTATGCGGCCGGGCAGGGCTACGACCTGCCGGTGCGTTTCGCCGCGCTGCTGCACGACCTGGGCAAGGGCATCACGCCGCCCGCCAAATGGCCGTCGCACCACGGCCATGAAGGTCTCGGCGCCGCACTGGTAAAAAATGTTTGCGCGCGGCTGAAGGTGCCGACCGAATGCCGCGACCTGGCCGTGCTGGCGGCGCGCGAACACGGCAATGTGAGCCGGGCGCTGGAGCTGCGCTGCAATACGATCGTCAAGCTGTTCGAACGCAGCGACGGCTTCAGGAAGCCGGCACGCTTCCTCCAGCTGCTGCAGGTATCGGAATGCGATGCCCGGGGCCGCGAGGGCGCCAGCGGTTCGTTCCGCGACGCGCCGTTCCCGCAGCGCGATTACCTTGCCAGGGCACTGGCCGCGGCGCGCGGCATCAATGCCGGCGAGATCGCGCAGGCCTGCGGCGACCAGCCCGAGCGTATTCCGGAGATGGTGCGCGAAGCCCGTGTGCGCGCGGTGCGCGCAGCGCTGGCCCGGCTCGACGAGCAGGATGAGCCGGATGTACCGCAGCCAGCGGAGCAAGAAACGAACGAACCGGGCAAGCCGGGCGGCGAGGTGGCGTGATGCCCGGCCTGAACCTGTTCCGCAATCCCCTGCACAAGTGGCTGGGCCGCCCCGAGCCGCGGCCGACGATTCCCATCAAGGAATTGCGCGAACGGGACCGGCGCCGCATGCTGCGGCATTTCCTGCAGATCGAAGGGCGCGACCGCCTGCTGCGCTTCGGCTCGCCGATCACGGACGAGCAGGTGACGAAGTACGTCGCCAGCATCGACTTCGAGCGCGATATGGTGTTCGGTGTCTACAACCGCGTCTTCCGGCTGGTCGCCGTGGGACACCTCGGGTTCGCCGAACGGCAGCCGGAGAAGGCCGGCGTCACCGAAAAGGACCGCGTGGCCGAGTTCGGCGTGTCGGTACTGAAGTCCGCGCGCGGGCTGGGCATCGGCACGAAACTGTTCGAGCGCGCCGCGATCGTCTGCCGCAACCATGACGTGGACACGCTGACCATGCACTGCCTGTCGTCGAACCAGATCATGATCCACATCGCCAAGAAGGCGGGCATGGAAATCCACCGCGACTATGGCGAGGCGGATGCCTACCTGAAGCTGGGCCCGGCCGATCCTTCCAGCGTGCTGCAGGAAGCGATGCAGGAGCAGCTGGCCACGCTCGATTACGCGCTGAAAGCGAATGTGCGGCGCGCTACCAAGCTGTGGGAACTGCTGCCGAGGCGCAAGAAGTAACGGCCGTGCCCGTGTCATGG
>DASVVD010000938.1:0-2830 GCA_036386715.1 Pseudoduganella sp. | reverse complement strand
GGGTATTGTGGTTTTCCACAGTAGCCCCTTGCCACCCGGATATGCAGAATGTAACGGCAGGAATAACAAATGCAACTTCTATATTGGGGACACGCATGAAAATCAAGACCATCCTGGTTGCGCTGGCGGCAACCGCCTGCTTCACCAACGCCTTTGTTTCGAACGCCTACGCGCAAGCACCGATCGTCATCAAGTTCAGCCATGTCGTGGCCACCGATACGCCGAAAGGCCAGGCCGCGGCGCGCTTCAAGCAACTGGCCGAGCGGGCCACCAACGGCCGCGTGAAGGTGGAGGTCTATCCGAACAGCCAGCTGTACAAGGACAAGGAAGAGCTGGAAGCCTTGCAGCTGGGCGCGGTGCAGATGCTGGCGCCGTCGCTGGCCAAGTTCGGGCCGCTGGGCGTGAAGGAATTCGAAGTCTTCGATCTGCCCTATGCATTCCCCACCAAGCAGTCGCTGTACAACGTGACCGAAGGGCCGATCGGCCGCGGCCTGCTGAAAAAGCTGGAAACCAAGGGCATCACCGGCCTGGCGTACTGGGATAACGGCTTCAAGATCATGTCGGCCAACAAGCCGCTGAACACGCCGGCGGATTTCCGCGGCCTGAAGATGCGCATCCAGTCCTCCAAGGTGCTCGATGCGCAGATGCGCGCGCTGGGCGCCAACCCGCAGGTGCTGGCCTTCTCCGAAGTCTACCAGGCGCTGCAGACGGGCGTGGTCGACGGCACCGAGAATCCGCCGTCGAACATGTACACCCAGAAGATGCACGAGGTGCAAAAATACGCCACGCTGTCGAATCATGGCTACCTGGGCTACGCCGTCATCGTCAACAAGAAATTCTGGGACGGCCTGCCGGCCGATATCCGCACCGCGCTCGAAGGGGCGATGCGCGAAACCACCACCTATGAAAAGGCCATCGCCCAGCGCGACAACGACATGGCGCTCGACGCGATGAAGAAGTCCGGCCGCACCCAGTTCACCACCCTCACCGCTGCGCAGCAGGACGCGTGGAAGAAAGCGCTGCTGCCGGTGCACAAGCAGATGGAAAGCCGCATCGGCGCCGAACTCGTCAACGCGATCTCGAAGGAAAGCGCGAAATAACGACGCGCCTGCAGTAGTAGGAGCCGGGGTGGCGTCCTGCCACCCCGGTGCATGCCTGTCCTTGCCGTACCGGCCGGCACCGGCCGGACATTCCCGAAAGTCACCCATGAAATTCCTGGACCACCTGGAAGAGTGGCTGATTGCGTCCCTGATGGGCGCAGCCACCTTCATCATCTTCGTGGCGGTGGTGCACCGCTACCTGTCCGGCATGCCGATCCCCTGGCTGCAGGACCAACTCATCCAAATGAACACCAGCTGGGCGCAGGAACTGTGCATCTACATGTTCGTGTGGATGGCCAAGTTCGGCGCCGCGTACGGGGTGCGCACCGGCATCCACGTCGGGGTCGACGTGGTGATCAACCGGCTGTCCACGCCGTGGCGCAACAAATTCATCGTGTTCGGCCTGCTGGCCGGGGCGCTGTTCACCGGCATCGTCGGCGCCCTGGGTGCCTCGTTCGTATGGGACATCGGCCACACCGAGCAGACCTCGGCCGACCTGGAGGTGCCGATGTGGCTGGTCTACCTGGCGGTGCCGGCCGGTTCCTGGCTGATGTGCTTCCGCTTCCTGCAGGTGATGGTGGCGTTCGTGCGCACCGGCGCATTGCCCAGGCATGACCATACCCATGTCGAGGGCCTGGACGACGAACTGGGAGCGAAGGCATGAACGCGCTGATCATTTTCGTGCTGCTGCTGGCACTGATGCTGACCGGCATGCCGATCTCCATCTCGCTGGGCCTGACCGTGCTGACGTTCCTGTTCACGATGACGCACGTGCCGATCGAATCGGTGGCCCTCAAGCTGTTTACCGGCATCGAGAAGTTCGAGATCATGGCGATCCCGTTCTTTATCCTGGCGGGCAATTTCCTCACGCATGGCGGCGTGGCGCGGCGCATGATCAATTTCGCCACGTCGATGGTGGGGCACTGGCATGGCGGGCTGGCCCTGGCCGGCGTGCTGGCCTGCGCGCTGTTCGCGGCCGTCTCCGGGTCCAGTCCGGCCACCGTGGTCGCGATCGGCTCGATCATCCTGCCGGCGATGGTGAAGCAGGGCTTTCCCAAGCGCTTCGGCGCCGGCGTGATCACCACCTCCGGCGCACTGGGCATCCTGATTCCGCCGTCGATCGTGATGGTGATGTATTCGGTGACCACCAACACGTCGGTGGGCAAGCTGTTCATGGCCGGCGTGGTGCCGGGCATCATGCTGGCTTTCCTGCTGGGGCTGACAACCTGGGCGCTGGCGAAAAAGCACGATTACCCGCGCCTGAAACGCGCCACGTGGGGCGAGCGGTTCGCGGCGTTCCGCAAGAGCGCCTGGGGGCTGCTGCTGATCGTCATCGTCATGGGCGGCATCTATACCGGCATGTTCACGCCGACCGAGGCGGCGGCGATGGCGGCCGTGTATGCGTTCTTCATTGCCGTCTTCGTCTACAAGGACCTGCGGCTGCGGCAGGTCGGCAAGGTGCTGCTGGATTCGGCGTCGATGTCGGCCATGCTGCTGTACATCATTACCAATGCGATGCTGTTCTCGTTCCTGATGACCAGCGAAAACATCCCGCAGGAAATGGCGGCCTGGCTGACGGCGCAGGGGCTGGGGCAGGTGGCATTCCTGCTGGTGGTGAACCTGATCCTGCTGGCGGCAGGCAATTTCATGGAACCGTCGTCGATCGTGCTGATCATGGCGCCGATCCTGTTCCCCGTGGCCGTCGCGCTGGGCATCGACCCGGTCCATTT
>DASVVD010000937.1:0-1680 GCA_036386715.1 Pseudoduganella sp. | reverse complement strand
CAAGGGGTCGTGGGTGGCCTGGTCGCAGCAGGACAGCCGCGCCCCGGAAGGTTTCGAGACCCACGTGGCGGTGGACGAGAAGGCCTACCCGCGCCTGCGCGCCGCCCGCATCCCACTGACGGCCGAAGACGTGGACCAGTTCTACAAGAAGTTTTCCAAGGAAGCGTTCTGGCCGATCATCTTCTCGTTCCCCGACAAGGCCGAGTTCAACGCCGCCCACTGGGAACGCTTCCTGGAAGTGAACCGGCTGTTCGCCGAGCAGACCGCGCGCGAGGCGGCCGAAGGCGCCGTGGTCTGGGTGCACGACTACAACCTGTGGATGGTGCCGGCGTTCCTGCGCCCGCTGCGGCCGGACCTGCGCATCGCGTTCTTCCACCACACCGCGTTTCCGTCCAGCGACGTGTTCAACATCCTGCCATGGCGCCGCGACATCATCGGCAGCCTGCTGCAGTGCGACTACGTGGGCTTCCATGTGCCGCGCTATGTCGAGAACTTCGTCGACGCGGTGCGCTCGTTCGCGCCGGTCGGGACGGGTGCCGCCCGGCCTTGCGCGCCGCGCTTCCTTACCTACGGCTGCGCCCTCGGGGTGGACACGATGACGACATCGATCGAAGCCGGCGGGCGCACCGTCACGCTCGGCGCGCACCCGGTGGGCACCGATGTGGCACTGATCGAAGACCTGGTCGGCCAGCCCGAGGTCGCGCGGAAAACCGCCGCCATCGAGCAATACCTCGGCGGCGTGACGGGCATCGTGTCGATCGAGCGGCTCGACTACGTGAAAGGTTCGCTGGAAAAGCTGCAGGCCTTCGAGCGGCTGCTGGAACAGCACCCGGAGCACATCGGCAAGGTGCAGCTGCTGAACATCATCACGCCGGCGGCGTCCGGCATGGACATCTACGACAGCCTGCGCGTGGAAGTGGACCGCACGGTCGGCCGCATCAACGGCCGCTTCTCCACGCTGGACTGGGTGCCGGTGCGCTACTTCTACCGCTCGCTGCCGTTCGACGAGGTGATCGCCCACTACGCCGCCTGCGGCGTGGCCTGGATCACGCCGCTGCGCGACGGCCTGAACCTGGTGGCCAAGGAATACGTGGCGGCGCGCAAGGCGGCCGGCAAGTCCGGGGTGCTGATCCTCTCCGAGTTCGCCGGTGCCGCCGTGGAACTGCATGGCGCATTGCTGACCAATCCCTACGACGCCGCCTCGATGACCGCCACGCTGCACCAGGCGCTGACGATGGGCGAGGAAGAACGCTCGTACCGCACCGCCCGCATGGCCATGATCGTCACCGAGCATGACGTGACGCGCTGGGGCGACGATTTCCTGGCGGCCGTGATGCGCGGCGACGGCGTGGACGAACTGGCCGCGGCGTGATCCATTCCTTGGTGGTGGCGAAAAGCCGGGGTCATTGCCTGTATTTTAAAAACCGGGGTCAGTCCCCTGGCGAAGCTGCTGGCAAGCGCAGGTGCCGGCACTTACCAGGGACAGACCCCAGTAGCGCATCGGCTGCAGGCTTAAAAACCGGGGTCAGTCCCCTGGCGAAGCTGCTGGCAAGTGCAGGTGCCGGCACTTACCGGGGACAGACCCCAGTAGCGCATCCGTCCCTATATTTTTAGAGGTGCAGATGCCGGGATTTGCCAGGGACAGGCCCCGGTAGCGCATCGGCCGCAGGCGTTCAGAAG
>DASVVD010000936.1:0-4019 GCA_036386715.1 Pseudoduganella sp. | reverse complement strand
CTGCTGCATGATCGTGCCGATGATGGCGGAAATCGCGATCATCACCAGCAGCGCGATCGCGAAGCGCATGGAGGACAGCAGCTCGAACGCTTCGTTGACCGTGGGGCGGCGGGTATGGAGACGGATGCCGGCGGTGCTGGTGGTGCTGGTCGTGCTCATGTGGTGGTGCTCATATTGTGCTCGGGCGATGGTGCTGATGCTGCTTGCTCATGCGGCTTTCGGCTTTTTGTATACAATCCGACAGGCAGTGTAGCAAAAAAAATGGCGGCCCCGTCATGGCGGCCGCCTTTTTCCTGTGATCCATGCCTGCCGGCGGGCGCCGGCTTATTTCAGGCCGGCGACATAATCGGCCACGGCCTTGATCTCGTCGTCGGACATGCGTTGCGCGATCGTCGTCATTTCAACGCTGTTCTTGCGGCCATGGCCCTTGAACGCGCCCAGCTGGGCAATCGTGTAATCCTGGTGCTGGCCGCCGATGCGCGGATATTTCGCCGGGTTGCCGGCGCCCGCAGGGCCGTGGCAACTGGCGCAGGCCGGCACGCGCTTGTCGGCCAGGCCGCCGCGGTAGATTTTCTTGCCCAGGTCGATCGAATCGCGGTTTTTGGCGGCGCCCGGCTTTTGCGGCTGCGCGGCGAGGTAGGCGGAGATGTTCTTCTTTTCCTCGTCCGTCAGCATCTTGGCGTAGGTCGTCATGATGGGGTGGGCCCGCTCGGGCTTCGTGAAGTCCACCAGCTGCTTGTACAGGTAGCTGTCGGGCTGGCCGGCGAGCTTGGGATTGGCGACGATCGTGGAATTGCCGGCGGCGCCGTGGCACGACACGCAGGACGGCAGGCCGCGGGCGGTGTCGCCGTCGGCATAGAGCGTTGCGCCCTTGGCCGGGTCCACCTTGATCACTTGCGGCGTTGCGGCACCTGCGGCACCTGCCGCAGTAACCAGCGCCATCATTGCAACCAACATCGAGCGTACTACCGGTGAAGACTTACGATTCATTCAGCACCTCATTTAGCCAGCTTAGGGAAACTTAGGGAAACGAGTCAATAAAATGTCGCAATGTTCGAGTGCCCCGGCCCGCATGGATACGGGTCGTAACTCCTTATTGTACAATAGCTTCCCGGCATAACTGCCTGTTCTCGTAGCAATTTTTCCATGTCCAAGCTCTGGCAAGCCCGCTTCTTCACGACCGTCAACCACCTGCGCGACCTGCCCCGTACCACGGTGCCCGAGATCGCCTTTGCCGGCCGATCCAACGCGGGCAAGTCGACCGCCATCAATATTCTCTGCAACCAGAAGGGGCTGGCGTTCGCATCCAAGACGCCGGGCCGCACGCAGCACATCAACTTCTTCTCGATCGGCGGCGCGCACGTGGCGATGCACCGCCATGACCCGATCAACATGGATGAACTGCGCTGCCTGGTCGCCGACCTGCCCGGCTACGGCTACGCGGAAGTGTCCGGCAATGCCAAGCTGCACTGGCAGCGGCTGCTGGGCGACTACGTGCAGCAGCGCGACCAGCTGGCGGCCCTGGTGCTGATGATGGATGCGCGCCGCCCGTTTACCGACCTGGATATCCAGATGCTCGAATGGTTCGCCCCCACCGGCAAGCCGATCCACTGCATCCTGACCAAGGCCGACAAGCTGACGCGCAGCGAAGCCACCAATACGCTGCGCCAGGCGCAGGCCAAGCTGGACAGCTATGTCGACGAAGACGGCGAGGGTTTCCCGTTCACCGTGCAGCTGTTCTCCGCGCTCAAGCGCGTGGGCATCGAGGAAGCCACGGCGAAGATCGAGGAACTGGCCGGCCTGAACGATCTGCCGGACGACTTGCCGGGCGATGTGCCGGACAGTGGTGTGCAGGACAGCGATGCACCGGACAGTGATGCGCCGAATAACGAGGCGCAGGACAGCGGCGCCGACGGCAGCCCGGACGACAAAGCGGATGACGCAGCAGGTAAAGCGCCCGCCCCCTGAATTCAGAATTAGGAAGCCAAGCGATGCACAGCCCCCATTTTTCCGCCCAGTTTCCCGCGATGCGCATGCGCCGCATGCGCCGCGATCCGTTTTCCCGCGCGCTGATGCGCGAGAACGTGGTCACCGCGGCCGACCTGATCTACCCGGTATTCATCCTGGAAGGCAGCAACGTGCGCGAGCCGGTGCTGTCGATGCCCGGTGTCGAGCGCGTGTCGGTCGACCTGCTGCTGAAGGTGGCCGAAGAGTGCGTGTCGCTGGGCATTCCGGTGCTGGCGCTGTTCCCCGTCATCGATACGGCGCTGAAGACGGCGGACGGCGTCGAGGCCACCAATCCCGAAGGCCTGGTGCCGCGCGCCGTGCGTGAACTGAAAAAGAACTTCCCGGAACTGGGCATCCTGACCGACGTGGCGCTCGACCCTTACACGAGCCATGGCCAGGACGGCCTGATCGACGACGAAGGCTACGTGATCAACGACATCACCACCGACATGCTGGTGCGCCAGGCGCTGACCCAGGCCGAAGCGGGTGTCGACGTGGTGGCGCCGTCGGACATGATGGATGGCCGCATCGGTGCGATCCGCGCCGCGCTGGAAGGCAAGGATCACATCCACACGCGCATCATGGCCTACTCGGCCAAGTACGCTTCGGCCTTCTACGGCCCGTTCCGCGATGCCGTCGGCTCCGCGAAGAACCTGGGCAAGGGCGACAAGAACCAGTACCAGATGGACCCCGCCAACAGCGACGAAGCGCTGCGCGAAGTGGCCGGCGACCTGCAGGAAGGCGCCGACATGGTGATGGTCAAGCCCGGCATGCCGTACCTGGACATCGTGCGCCGCGTGAAGGACGAATTCAAGGTGCCGACCTTCGCCTACCAGGTCAGCGGCGAATACGCGATGCTCAAGGCGGCCGCGCAGAACGGCTGGCTCGATCACGACAAGGTGATGATGGAATCGATGCTGGCCTTCAAGCGCGCCGGTGCCGACGGCGTGCTCACCTACTTCGCGCTCGATATCGCGCGCAAGCTGAAGGGGCTGTAACGCATCGACTGCATGCCTTCGTCGGCAGCCAATCGGAAAAGCGGACACTGTCCGCTTTTTTTATCCCCGCTTTTATCCCGCCTCAGCCCCCCGCCTTGCCATGGATGCGCCCCTCGCTGCCCGGCACGTGCAGCGAGCCGGCGGGATTGGCGGGCGGCTCGTCGCGCTGCTGGCGCGGCACCTGCAGCGGCGCGATGCGGTCGGCCAGCGCGGGCAAGGCCTTCTGCACCGCAACGTCCAGCTTGGCGATGACGCCCACCTTGACATCGCGCCGCGGCGTGGTGGCCGCATCGAGGATGGCATCGGCCACCTGGTGCGGATCGAGCATCGGCGACGGCAGCGTCGGCTCGCGGTCCATGTAGTTGCGGGCATGCTGCGGCAGCGGCGTGTCGACCGATGTCGGTTCGATCAGCGTGATCGATACCGGCGCGCTGTCGAGATGCTCGATTTCCACCCGCAGCGCATCGGTGAATCCCTTGACGGCATGTTTCGATGCCGTGTACATGCCCTGCATCGGGATCGGTACCTCGGACGCTTCGCTGCCCACGTTGATCAGCGCCCCGCCCTGCCGGCGCAGGTGCGGCAGCGCGGCCAGCGAGCCGTTCACGACGCCCCAGAAATTGATGTCGAAGAGCCGGCGGGAGTCTTCTTCGCTCACTTCGTCGAGCCGCCCGAAGATCGCCAGCCCGGCATTGTTGACCCACGTGTCGATGCGCCCGAAGCGGCGGGCGGCCTCCTCCGCGAGCCGGAAGACCTGCGCCGCGTCGGCCACGTCCGTCACGACGGCGAGGGCGCGCCCGCCCGCCGCTTCCACCGCCCGCGCCGCCGTCAGCAACGCCTCCTCGTTGCGCGCGGCCAGCACAACCGACGCGCCGCGCCGCCCGAACTCAATCGCCGTCGCCCGCCCGATGCCGCTCGACGCGCCCGTCAAAACCACGACCTGCTCGCCCAGTGATCGCAACATAAATCTCCCTCGTCAGTTGTCAGTGGTCAGTAGTCCGTGGTCAGTCGTCA
>DASVVD010000935.1:0-2634 GCA_036386715.1 Pseudoduganella sp. | reverse complement strand
CGGGCACTTGCTGCCGCCCGGACTGACGGTGCTGGAGCGGCTTCGGCAACTGGACAGCCCGATGCCGGAGGCGGTATTGCGCAGCCGGCTCGCGCTGCTGGGGCTCGACGCCACGCGGCTGGTGACGCCAGCCGGCGCTCTGTCCGGCGGCGTGTACATCAAGGCAGCGCTGGCCTGCGCCGCCTGGCGACGCAATGCCGCGCGCCTGCTTTTGCTGGACGAGCCCGGCAACCATCTGGACTTGCCCGGACTGCAGGCGCTGGAACAAGCACTGCGAGCCTGGCCCGGCGCATTCGTCCTCGTTTCGCACGACCGCCGCCTGCTCGACGCCGTGGCGCTGACACACGTGCTGCGCCGCGAAAACGCCGGCTGGTCCCTCGACGTGATGCGGCATGGACATGTGGCATGAATGAGCCGTGGCCCCGCGCGGCGCACCATGGCCGCCCGGGCGACTGTGCAGCCGACCCACGGAACCGGCAAAGCATTATATTAATGCAACACTTATTGCTATATCCATGTGCAAATGACTTGGCTGACGGGAGCAAGTGTTATGCTTCCGGCCAATGTCACTGCAAACGGGGAGCACCATCGTGTCGATTGCCGAAAAACTGTTCAAATTGAAGGAAAGTGGCACGGACGTGCGCACCGAAGTCATCGCGGGAGTGACGACATTCCTGACGATGGCCTACATTATCTTCGTCAATCCGGCGATCCTGGCCGACGCGGGGGTGCCGAAGGACGCGGTCTTCGTCGCCACCTGCCTGGCGGCGGCGCTGGGCACGTTCATCATGGGTTTCTACGCGAACTATCCAATCGGCATGGCGCCGGGGATGGGGCTGAATGCCTACTTCGCCTATGCGGTCGTGCTCGGCATGGGCGTGCCCTGGCAGACGGCGCTCGGCGCGGTATTCATTTCCGGCTGCCTGTTCCTGATCATTTCCATCTTCGGCTTGCGCGAGCTGATCGTCAAGGGCATCCCCCCGTCGCTGCGCACCGCGATCACGGTGGGGCTCGGCCTGTTCCTCGGCCTGATCGCCTTGAAGAGCGCCGGCATCGTGACGGCCAACGCGGCGACGATGGTGACCGTCGGCGACCTGCACAAGGCCCCGGCGCTGCTCGCCATCATCGGCTTCCTGCTGATCGTGGCGCTGGACCGGTTGCGCGTGAAGGGCGCGATCCTGATCGGCATCGTCACCGTCACGGTCCTGTCGTTCTTCTTCGGCGGCAATACCTTCAATGGCATCTTCTCGTTGCCGCCATCACTGGCGCCGACGTTCGGCAAGCTCGACATCAGCGGCGCGTTCGGCACCGGCATCCTCAACGTGGTCCTGGTGTTCTTCCTGGTGGAGCTGTTCGATGCAACGGGCACGCTGATGGGCGTGGCGGCCCGCGCCGGCCTGTTGGTCGAGGGCAAGATGGAGCGGCTGAACCGTGCGCTGATGGCGGACAGTACCGCAATCGTGGTCGGCTCGGTAATGGGCACGTCCAGTACCACCGCTTACGTGGAGAGTGCTGCCGGCGTGCAGGCGGGCGGGCGCACCGGGCTGACTGCCGTCGTGGTAGCGATGCTGTTCCTGGCGAGCCTGTTCATTTCGCCACTGGCCGGCGTCGTGCCCGCCTACGCCACCGCACCGGCGCTGCTGTTCGTTTCCTGCCTGATGCTGCGCGACCTGGCCGACGTGGACTGGAACGAAAGCACGGAAAGCATTCCCGCCGCCGTGACCGCGCTGCTGATTCCGTTCACTTATTCCATTGCCCACGGCATCGCGTTCGGCTTCATCACCTATGCGGCACTCAAGCTGCTGACCGGCCGAGTGCGCGAGGTCAAGGCCGTGGTCTGGATCATTGCCCTCGTATTCCTGTTCAAATATACCTGGCTGGGCGCCTGAGGCCGAGAAAACTTGCTTTTGAGATGTCAGCTCTGAACCAAGCCATTTGTAGGACTGGTCCTACATTGTTTTAACCAGCGGTTAGCCCCTCCTCATAGGGCGGCCGCCTAGCCCCGGATAGCGACCAGAAGTTACGAACTGATGAGTCGAAAACCGGGGTACTTGCCGCGCGGAATTGACTTATCGCGCGGTCAATACTTGATAGGATTACCACTCAAGCCATTGAGAACGGAACCTGTCACATGCACGCACCGGCCTTCCGCCAGATACAAGTCTCCTGCGCAGCCTCCTGCGGGAAGCTTGTTTCCGGGCGTGTGGCCGCCGGTGCCGCCATGCCGGCACGGGAGGCAGCATGAATGCTTCCTCGGCAACGTCTCCCATCCTGTTCTCCTCCTCCGCATTGTGCGGCACCGGCACGGCCACCGCCGCGGGACGGCACGCCGTGACCCGGTCAACATCGCAAACCGGCGCTGCCGGCACCACGCGTGCCGCCGCGGCGCGGCGCATCCCGCTGCCCTCCAGTGACAAGGCCCGCAAGAAATGCAAAATAAAGAGAGGATCCGATGAGTGACTTCGAATATCCGCGACCGCAACTGGTACGCGATAACTGGCAGAACCTGAACGGCACCTGGCAGTTCGCGTATGACGATGACGAACGCCATTGCCGTCCCGATGACGACATCGAATGGACGCACGAGATCCAGGTGCCGTATGCACCGGAGACGAAACTGTCCGGCATCCACGA
>DASVVD010000934.1:0-1783 GCA_036386715.1 Pseudoduganella sp. | reverse complement strand
GCCCGTCAGGTAGGACAGGTGTTCGCCAGCCAGCAGCACGCGGCCCTCGCCCTCGAGCAGCACCGGGTAGGCGTTCTTGCGGCTTTCGTCGTTCCACTCGGCCCAGCCGCCCAGGTTGTACTGCACGCGGTGCCAGGCCACCGAGAAGGCGTTGTCGAACGAGTCGCGGTAGGCCGGGAAGACCTTCTGGCCGGCAGCCAGCGCGAACTCGGCGCGCTCGGCCGGTGTCATGCCGCTCACTTCGATCGCCGCCGACTCGTAGTTGTAGTAGCCCAGCACCACGCCTTTCTGCTTCTGCCAGCTGGTCGATGGCAGCGAGATCGTGTTGATGCCCTTCATGTCGGTCAGCACGTGGCCACCGTAGATGTGTTCATCCTCTTCCCAGAAGCGGCGCTTCATCTGCAGGCCGATCTTGCCGACCGGCGCATAGGCTACCGACTTGATGGCTGCCTTGAAGCTGTCCGAGAAATCGGTATCGACCATGCGCAGCGTGGACAGCGGCATCGCGCACAGGCAGTAATCGGCCGTGACGGTGCTTTCCTTGCCGCTTTTCGTATCCTTGAAGGCGATCGTCACGCTGTTCTCGCCGTGGCGGATCTTCTGCACTTCGGCGTTGTAACGGATGTGGCGGCCCACGCGTTTCTCGAATGCCTTGGCGATCGCGTCCATGCCGCCCACCGGCTGGAACATGGTGTTCTGCATCGGGTAGTCCTGCACCGCGCTGTACACCTTGCCCACGCCGGAGGCCAGCAGGTCGTGGAACGCCAGCGGGTCGGAGAACGAGCCCGGCCCCGGCGTCATGCCGGCGCCCGGATTGACGGCGAAACCACGGCCGCTGCGGCCCTTGTAACTGAGGTCGCCCGCTTCCAGGTGGCCTTCGTGCTTCAGGTAGTCGAGCAGCGCGCGCTGGTCGTCGCCGGTCAGTTGCTGGTCGAGCTGGTGATCCTTCACCGACTTGGCCAGCAGCTCGGCCACGTGGCCGCGCATGTCGGACTTGATCTGCGCGGGGCGCAGCCGCTGGTTCGACAGCGGGCCGCCGTTCTCCAGGTAGACGAACGAATGGTCGTTGTCGTTGACCATCACTTCGAGCGGCACCTCGAACTCGCGCGTGTAGTGCAGCGTGGACTGGTGGTGCAGTGGAATACGCCACGGGCCGTGGTTGATGTACTGGCCTTTGTCGAACGCGCAGCGCTGCGTTTCGCCGCCCAGTTCCGTCAGCTCGAAGCCGTTGCGGGCAGTCTGGCAGCGGCCGCCGGCAAAACCGCGCGCTTCCAGCACCTGCACACGATAGCCCAGTTTTGCCATTTCGTAGGCGGCCGTCATGCCGGCCAGTCCCGCGCCAAGGATCACCACCGACTTGCCCTTGCCGCTGCCGGCCAGCGCCGGCGGGCCGGACATGGTCGACCCGATGCCCATGCCCCATGCATTCATCGCGTTCAGCAGCAGCCCGGTACCGCCTACCGCGGCGGCACGGTACAGGAAATCGCGCCGCGTTACCGCGCCCTGCTTTACCGCCTTCGTCAATCCACTTGTCATCGCTGCCCCTTGTGTTGGTGAAGATGCTTGCACATAGGTATCTAGCAATCGGTGTGCCACTGGCCGTTTGGAAAGCACTCTTTTTGACGAGGCGAATGAAGTCGTTTCGGGCAGCGCGCCTGGTGCCATGGGACGGTGCGACCGCAGGGGGAAACCACTGGCGGGGCATCACACTTTGTTCGACGGCGGCGAAAGCGGGAATGTGCGTTCGGCGTCAAGCAGTGCACCAACGCGACGCGCCGGCAGT
>DASVVD010000933.1:0-3609 GCA_036386715.1 Pseudoduganella sp. | reverse complement strand
AGCCGCCTTCGCGACCTTTTGTTACCACTGCCGCGACTGGCATAACATCATGCCGCGACAATCACAACAAAACCTCGACTACAAAAACCTTGGCGTCCCCACGGGGATTCGAACCCCGGTACTCACCGTGAAAGGGTGATGTCCTAGGCCTCTAGACGATGGGGACCCGGAACTTCCGTATTGCCTTACTGCCTATTTACTGCAACAACCTTCGCCAAACTGGTGGAGGTAAGCGGGATCGAACCGCTGACCTCTTGCATGCCATGCAAGCGCTCTCCCAGCTGAGCTATACCCCCGTTTGCGAAGAGACAGAAGTATAGCAGCGGTTTAAGAAAACGCAAATACCCAAATGAAAGATTTCAGGGCGCTTTTTACAAATACCTGGCCACGCGCGCGGTCACCACATCGCGGCCGAACAACTGCAGCACGGCGTCGATCGCCGGCGTCTGCAACTGGCCGGTCACGATCAGGCGCAGCGGCATCGCCAGCTGCGGCATCTTCAGGCCGTTGGCGGCCAGCACTTCCTTGATCATCGCGGCGATCGCCTCCTTGGTCCACTCGACCGTGGCAATGCGTTCGGCGAACAGCGCCAGCGCCGGCTTCACGGCATCGGTGAAGTGCTGCGTCATCAGCGCGGCATCCGGCTGCGGGTCGCGGTAGAACAGCATGGCCGCGTCGGCCAGTTCGTTGACGGTGTTGGCGCGCTCCTTCAGCAGCGCCAGCACGGCCGGCAGCGCGGGAGCGCCGTCGAACACGGCGCCCGCTTCCTGCATGCGCGGCTGTGCCAGCCCGGCCAGGCGGGCATTGTCGGCCTGCTTGATCCAGTGGTTGTTCAGCCACGCCAGCTTTTCGTTGTTGAACTGCGCCGCCGACGCCGTCAGGTGTTCCAGGTTGAACCATTCGCAGAACTGCGCCATCGAGAACACTTCGTCGTCGCCGTGGCTCCAGCCCAGGCGCGCCAGGTAGTTCAGCATCGCTTCCGGCAGGAAGCCCTGCGCCGGGTATTCCATCACGCTGACCGCGCCGTGGCGCTTGGACAGCTTCTGGCCGTCCGGGCCGAGGATCATCGGCAGGTGGCCATACTCGGGCAGCTCGGCGCCGATCGCGCGCAGGATGTTGATCTGGCGCGGCGTGTTGTTGACGTGGTCGTCGCCGCGCAGCACGTGGGTGATGCGCATGTCCCAGTCGTCCACCGCCACGCAGAAGTTGTACGTGGGGGTGCCGTCGGTGCGGGCGATGACCAGGTCGTCCAGTTCACGGTTCGAGATCGTGATCGGGCCTTTCACCACGTCGTTCCACGTGACATCGCCGTCCAGCGGGTTCTTGAAGCGCACCACCGGCTTGCGGTCGGCCGGCACGGCCGGCAGCACCTTGCCTTCTTCCGGGCGCCAGGTGCCGTCGTAGCGGGGCTTTTCACCCGCGGCGCGGAAGCGTTCGCGCATTGCCTCCACTTCGTCCGGCGTGCAGTAGCAATGGTATGCGGTGCCCGTTTCCAGCATCTGCGCGATCACCTCGCGGTAGCGGTCCATGCGCTGCATCTGGTAGAACGGGCCTTCGTCGTGGTCCAGGCCGAGCCACTGCATGCCGTCGATGATCGCCTGCACGGCTTCGGGCGTGGAGCGTTCCAGGTCGGTATCCTCGATGCGCAGCACGAAGGTGCCGCCGAAGTGGCGCGCGAAGGCCCACGAATACAGCGCCGTGCGGGCGCCGCCCAGGTGGAGGAAGCCGGTCGGGCTGGGGGCGAAGCGGGTACGCACCGGCGTACGGACCGGGGTACGATCGGTGATGTCTGCTGTGGTCATGGGAGTATGCGGCGAAGGGATAAAGGCGCTATTTTATTACAGGCGTGCCAGCGCCCGGTAACGCAGCGGCGTGATGTCGCAGGCCATGCGCCATGCCCGGTTCAGGTGCGCCGCGTCGTAGAAGCCGGCCACGTGCGCCGCCGCCGTCACCGTGACGGTACCGTCCCGCAGCAGCCGGCCGGCGATGGTGAGCCGCACCGCCTGGCGCAACACATCGTATGTCAGGCCCAGGCGGGCCAGCGCGCGCTGCACCGTGCGCGGCGCGCAACCGAGGCCCCGCGCCGCCTCCGCCAGGGGCCTGCCGGGCTCGCCGTACAGCAAGGCAAGCAACTCGGCGGGCACGCCGCCGCCCTGCGCCTCATGCCAGCCTTGCCGAAGGTCGGCGCGCGGCGCAGCCAATGCGGCGGCATCGTTCAATGCCTCGATGCACGCGGCGATCAGTTCGGCCCGCAGTGCCGCGCCGCGCCCATCGCCGGCAGTGCGCCGCACGACGGCGATCGCTTCGATATGGGTGCGCACGCCCAGCCGTGCCGTTGCGTTGAAGCCGTTCCAGCGTTGCCGCAGGCTGTCGGCGCCGCCTGCCTGGGCGAACAATGCCGCCAGCGGGTTGGCTTCGAGCGCCAGCTCGCGCGCCACCTGGCGCAGCGGGACCGGCACGCTCGCCGCCGCCGCCGCCGCATACACGGCATGCGGCACGAAACCCTGCACGGTGCGGCGAACGGCCCGGGCGAACAGCATGCAGGGATCGTCGTCGCTGCCCAGCGCATCGTGGAGGAGGCGGTAGCTTATCGGGGCGGATGTCACGTTGGTACAATCTTTTTGGTCTGGGCTCGGGAATGATGGCTGCTCCATCATTTCCGGAGCCATCATGCTGAACCACGATCTTACCTCGCCCACCGCGCCCGTTGTGCGCACGGTGCTGGAGCGCCTGTATGCGGACACGCTGCGGCGCGATCCGGTGGCGCGTCGCCTCGCAGCCGGGGCGGGCACCACCGACGAAAGCGATCCGGCCTTCTACCACGCGATGCAGGATGCCTACATGCCCGTGACGCCGGATGCCGGCCTGCTGCTGTACCAGCTGTGCCTCGCCGCCCCCGCCGGCACGGTGGTCGAATACGGCACCTCGTACGGCATCTCGACGATCCATCTGGCGGCGGCCGTGCGCCGGCGCGGCGCAGGCCGCGTGATCTCGACCGAACTGGTTGCCGCCAAGGCCGCGCAAGCCCGGCACCATCTGGCGCAAGCGCAACTGGCGGACCTGGTCGACGTGCGCGTCGGCGATGCGCTGGCCACGCTGGCGACCGATCCGCCACACCGGATCGGCATGCTGCTGCTCGATGGCGCCAAGCGCCAGTACCTGCCGCTGCTGCGGCAGCTCGAACCGCACCTGCTGCCCGGTGCGCTGATCGTGGCCGACAACGTGGCGATGGCCGGCGCGGCCGATTTCGTCGAGCATGTGCTGGACAGTGCAAACGGCTATCACGCGGCCACCCTGTACACCCGCGCGTTGGGCGAATACCACCCGCTGCTGCTGGCAACACTGCTGCGCTGACACGCTGCAATTGCAATATACTGGGCTCTTCTTCACAGAGGAGAACATCTTGCACCGCCCCCCTGCCCTGCGCTTCGCCGTTTTACTTGTGGCCGCCCCCATGCTTTGCTCCGCCGCCCCGGCGGCCGATGATTCAGGGCTCGCGGCCCGCATCGCCGCGGTGGAGGCGGACCTGCAGCCCCCTGTCGCGATCAGCGGCGCAGCGCCGGTCAGGCGCCGCCTGGCCGACGAGATGGCGCGCCTCGGCGTGCCGGG
>DASVVD010000932.1:0-4509 GCA_036386715.1 Pseudoduganella sp. | reverse complement strand
ATCTCGCCCGATTCCATTGCTTTTTCCAGTGCCAGCCACGATGCCAGGCGCTTGGCCTTGTCACGCGACAGGATGGTATCGCCGAAACCATTTTCCAGCGATTCGATGGCCACGGAAACGAAGTCGCCTACTTTGACTTCCAGTTCGCCCTGGTCATTCTTGAATTCTTCAACGGGGATGAAAGCTTCCGATTTCAGGCCGGCGTTCACGATCACGAAATTGTGATCCAGACGCACGACTTCAGCGGAGATCACTTCGCCAGAGCGCATGTCTTGACGTGACAGGGACTCTTCGAAGAGGGCTGCGAAACTTTCCATTTAAATTAATTCCAGGTTATCCAGCAAGGCTCGCAAAATGCGACTTCAACTGGGTTAGGGGTTGATACACACCGCGGCGGACAGAGCACGCCCCGGCTCCAAGCTCACACTACTCGACTGCTACCTTCCGATGGCCGCATACCATCCCAGCACCTGTTCTACGGCGGTTTCCACCGTCATGTTGGAGGTATCGAGAACATGCGCCCCCTCTGCGGGGACGAGAGGTGCGATGGTCCGGTGGGTATCCCGGTCGTCACGCGCTTTCAAATCCGTCAGGAGGTCGTCCATGTTAGCAGAAATTCCCTTGCCGATCAATTGCTTATAACGGCGCTCGGCGCGCGCTTCCACACTTGCGGTAAGGAATACCTTTAATTGTGCATGGGGAAAGATTACCGTGCCCATGTCGCGGCCGTCGGCCACCAGTCCGGGCGCCTTGCGAAAGCCCAGCTGCAGGCCGAACAGCGCCTGGCGCACCGCCGGCAAGGCGGCGATTTTCGATGCCGTATTGCCAACTTCCTCGGCGCGGATCGCATCCGTTACGTTCTCGCTGGAAAGGAAAATGGCATCGCCGGAAAAGTGGATATGCAGGTGCTCGGCCAGTTTCGCAAGAGCATGCTCATCGGCCAGCGAGGTCTGGCGGCGCAGCGCCTGCAGCGCCGTCAGCCGGTACAGCGCACCGGAATCGAGCAGGTGGAAGCCGAGCTTGTCGGCGACTTTGTGGGCAACGGTCCCCTTGCCGGAAGCGGTGGGGCCGTCGATCGTGATGACGGGAATGTTCGTGGTAGGCATGAGCCGGATTTTAACCCGCTTACAAACCCGCGACAGTCCCTATAAACCCGGGACAGACCCTGGTTTCCAGAAAATTTCCTGAAAACCAGGGACTGTCCCGGGTTTTGCGCCTGCCTTCCTGTTTCAGTACTTTGCATCGTGGGCGATGCCGGCGAACGCGGTGAAGTAGTCGGGGAACGTCTTGGCCACGCATTTCGGGTCGTTGATGCGCACTTCGGCGCCGCGGCGGGCGGCGCCGTCGAGCGAGGCCAGCGAGAAGCACATCGCCATGCGGTGGTCGTCGTAGGTGTCGATGGCGGCGGCGGACAGCACTTTCGGCGGCGTCACCTTCAGGTAGTCGGCGCCCTCCTCCACCTCGGCACCGAGCTTGCGCAGCTCGGTGGCCATGGCGGCGATGCGGTCGGTTTCCTTCACGCGCCAGCTGGCGATATTGCGCAGCGTGCTGGTGCCCTCGGCATACAGCGCGGCGATGGCGATCGTCATGGCCGCATCGGGGATGTGATTGAAGTCGGCATCGATCGCCTGCAGCGGGCCGGACGATTTCGCCTCGATCCAGTTGTCGCCCATGGTGATCTGCGCGCCCATCTGCTGCAGCGCGTGCACGAAGCGCACGTCGCCCTGGATCGAGTCGCGCCCCACGCCTTCCACGCGCACCGGGCCGCCGGCAATCGCGCCGGCCGCCATGAAGTAGGAGGCCGACGACGCATCGCCTTCCACATGGATGTTGCCCGGGCTCTGGTAACGCTGGCCGGCCGCGATCGTGAACGACTGCCACTCTTCCTGTTCCACGGTGATGCCGAAGCGGCGCATCAGGTTCAGCGTGATCTCGATGTACGGCTTGGAGATCAGCTCGCCCTCGACCGCGATCGTCACGGCATGGGTGTGCGCCATCAGCGGCGCCACCATCAGCAGCGCGGTCAGGAACTGGCTCGACACGTTGCCGCGCACCGACAGCGTATTCGTGCTGAACCGGCCGTCGCGGATATGCAGCGGCGGGAAGCCGGCATTGCCCGTGTATTCGATATTGGCGCCGACCGCGTTCAGCGCGTCGACCAGGTCGCCGATCGGCCGCTCGTGCATGCGCGGCACGCCGCTCACCTTGTAGTCGCCGCCGATCACGGCCAGCGCCGCGGTCAGCGGGCGGATCGCGGTGCCGGCGTTGCCCATGAAGAGATCGGCCTGGCGGTTCGGGAAACTGCCGTTGGCGCCCTGCACGCGGTGGATCGTGCGTGCGTTGCCGTTGACGGCGGCCGTGGGCTCCTCGGTCCACTCGACGCCCAGCGCGCGCAGCGCCGCCAGCATCACCTGCGTGTCGTCCGAATCGAGCAGGTCGACGATCTTGGTCTCGCCTTCGGCCAGCGCGGCCAGCAGCAGGATGCGGTTGGAAATGCTCTTGGAGCCCGGCAGGCGGACAACGCCTTCCACGTGCATCACCGGTTTCAGGTCGATGTACGGCGGGTGATTCTGCTCAGCCATGATGGTGTCCTCTTTATGCTTTACAAATGCTCGCAGGATTACTCTGCATTGTCTTTGGGGGGCGGCGTTTCGGCCGCCTCGATCGCCTCGATCCAGCGCCGGCGCGCGCGCTGCGCGTTGCCGTACACGGTTTCGAGGGTGGCGCCATCGCCCGCTGCCAGGCGTTCGCGCAGGTGCGCCAGCTGCGCCATGTAGGCATCGAGTTCCGCCAGCAGCGCGGCCTGGTTGGCCAGGCTGATGTCGCGCCACATTTCCGGCGACGAGCCGGCGATGCGGGTGAAATCGCGGAAGCCGCTGGCGGCATACTGGAACAGCAGGTCGGCGTGCGGCTTGCCGGCGATATCGTCGACCAGCGCATAAGCCAGCAGGTGCGGCAGGTGGCTGACCGAGGCGAACACCTTGTCGTGCTCTTCGGGCGTGAGGCGATGGATGATCGCGCCGCAGGCCCGCCATGCCGACGTGACGCGCTGCACGGCCTCGGGCGAATTCTCCGCCAGCGCCGTGACGACGAATTTCTTGCCGATATAAAGGTCGGCGATCGCCGCCTCCGGCCCGTTGGTTTCGCGCCCGGCGATTGGATGGCCCGGCACGAACTGGCCGATACGCCCGCCCAGCGCGGCGCGCGCGGCCGCCACCACATCGGCCTTGGTGCTGCCGCAGTCGGTGACGATCGTGTGCTCGCCGAGATACGGCAGCAGCGCCGCAAGGATGCGGCCGGTCTGCGCAACCGGCGTGGCCAGCACCACCAGATCGGCGCCCCGAATTGCAGCAGCTTCCGCTTCCGGCCCGGTGGCCGCCTCGTCGACGATGCCCAGTTCCACTGCGCGCAATGCGGTGGCCTCGAAGCGGTCGATGCCGACCACGTGGCGCACGCCGCCGGCGGCCTTCAGGGCCCGCGCGAACGAGCCGCCGATCAGGCCGACGCCATAGATGACGAGCTTGTCCAGCACGGTATCAGCCCGCTTCGCCGGCCAGCGCCTTTTGCAAGGCGGCGATCAGCACGGCATTCTCCTGCGGCAGGCCAATGGAGATGCGCAGCCACTCGGGCAGCCCGTAGTTGCCGACCGGGCGCACGATCACGCCCTGCTTGAGCAGCGCCAGGTTGATGCGCGCGCCGGCGGCCAGGTCGTCGCCGACCTTGACCAGCACGAAGTTGCCGTAGGATGGCACATACTGCAACCCCATCTGCTCGAACGCTTCGACGAACTGCCGGTAGCCCGCCGTGTTGTTGCGCGCGCTCTGTTCCAGGAACTGCCTGTCATTGAGCGCGGCAATCGCGGCGGCCTGCGCCAGCGAATTGACGTTGAACGGCTGGCGGATGCGGTTCATCAGCTCCGTCAGCTGCGGCTGGGCCAGGCCGAAGCCCACGCGCAGGCCGGCCAGGCCATAGGCCTTCGAGAATGTGCGCGATACCAGCAGGTTCGGATACTGGCGCACCCAGGCGGCGGATTCGTACTGGTCGTCGCTGGCCAGGAATTCGTTGTAGGCCTCGTCCAGCACCACCACCACGTTCGGCGGCACGCGCTGCAGGAACGCCTCGATCTCGGCGCCGGGAATGAACGTGCCGGTCGGGTTGTTCGGGTTGGCGATGAACACCAGGCGGGTGTCCTCCTCGATCGCGTCGAGCATGGCGGCCAGGTCGTGGCCGTGGTCCCTGGCCGGCACCACGATGTGGCGCGCACCGATGCCCTGGGTGGCCAGCGCATACACGGCGAACGAGTATTGCGCGTAGACCACCGACTGGCCCTTCTCGACGAAGGCGTGGGCGGCGATTTCCAGGATGTCGTTGGAGCCGTTGCCGAGCGTGATCCATTCCATCGGCACATCGTAGCGCTGCGACAGCGCCTGCTTCAGTTCGAAGCCGTTGGCGTCGGGATAGCGGCCCAGGTCGGCGGCGGCCCGCGCCATCGCCTGTTTCGCCGAGTCC